>NZ_JASATC010000010.1:0-148597 GCF_038440135.1 Pseudomonas sp. OTU5201
CCAAGAGCCTTGTCGGAGCTGGCTTGCCAGCGAAACGCCGCCATTCGCTGGCAAGCCAGCTCCTACGGGCAATGCAGCTACCTGCAACACGTCATGCAGACATAGCCAATGAATTCGCCCCTACGGAAAAGCAGTTCGCCACCACCCAAGTAAGGAAAAATGCCATGACAATTCGCTATAACCGCCTCGACAAGGACAACGCCGCTGTACTGCTGGTCGACCACCAGGCCGGCCTGCTGTCACTGGTCCGTGATTTCACCCCCGACGAGTTCAAGAACAACGTGCTGGCCCTGGCCGACATCGCCAAGTTCTTCAACCTGCCGACCATCCTCACCACCAGCTTCGAAAGCGGCCCCAACGGCCCGCTGGTACCGGAGCTGAAAGCGATGTTCCCGGACGCGCCCTACATTCCGCGCCCCGGCCAGATCAACGCCTGGGACAACGAAGACTTCGTCAAAGCCGTCAAGGCCACCGGCAAGAAGCAACTGATCATCGCGGGCGTTGTGACTGACGTGTGCGTGGCCTTCCCAACCCTGTCGGCCATCGAAGAAGGTTTCGACGTGTTCGTGGTGACCGACGCTTCCGGCACCTTCAACCCGGTGGTGCGCGATGCCGCCCTGAACCGCATGAGCCAGGCGGGCGCACAACTGATGAACTGGTTCGCAGTGGGCTGCGAGCTGCACCGTGACTGGCGCAACGACATCGATGGCTTCGGCGGCCTGCTGGCGAGCCACCTGCCGGCCTACGCCAACCTGATGCAGAGCTATTCGTCGCTGAACGCCAAGTAAGTTCGTCGCGGTAAAGCAGAAATGCCCGCACTGAGCGGGCATTTCTGTTTGTGGATGCGCCCAGCGCCGCAGGCGGTCGCTTCGCGGAGACTCCGAAACGAGGGCGCCGCCTGAAGCGGTCGCGCAAGAACGATCCAGTGCCACATTCGGGGGCTCGGCACACTGGCTCGCATCTCATGAGGAACAAGCAAGGAAGACCCCAGGGCAGGCACCGGCCATGTCAAATTCTGGGTGCCACCAAAAGACTGAAAAGGGGGGGAGACTGCCGACTTCCCGCCAGCCTAAACTGGCGGGCATTTCTGCAAGGCTCTTGCCCTTCTATGCCAATCCCGCTGGTCAAATGCCGTTGTCGAGCACAGCGTTTCGTCACGCTGTTGCTCGCTATTTTCTGGCTGCAGTCCGGGCTGGCCGCTGAGCCGGCGGAATACCTCATCGGCGTGGAGCAGGTGGATTATTACCCGATCTACTCCGCCGTAGCGCCGGACTACCCGTACCGTGGCTACGCCCGCGATCTGCTGGACCTGTTCGCGGCGCGGGAGAACCTGCACTTCACCTACGTGGCGCTGCCGGTGCGGCGCTTGTCCCATGCCTACCTGACGGGTCGGCTGGACCTGGTTTTCCCTGACAATCCGCGTTGGGAGGCGGCGCACAAGCCTTCCCACATCGCTTATTCACAGCCGGTGCTGCAGTTTCAGGACGTCATGCTGGTATTGCCCGAGCGCAAGGGCCAGCCGCGTGAGAACTTCCATCGGCTTGGCTTCGTTCGCGGTTTCACACCGTGGAAGTTCCAGGGCGACATCGCCGCCGGACGGGTTGTCATCGAAGAGGCGCCGAACCCGGAAGGGCTGATTCACATGGTCCTGGCCGGCCATATAGACGCCGCCAACATGGCGCAGCAAGTGGCGCACTTTCACCTCAAGCGTGAGGGGCGGGAGAACGGCCTGGTGGTGGAGCCCGGCTTGCTGCCGCTTCGAGACAGCTTCTATCACCTGTCGAGCATTCGGCATCCGGAGCTGATCCGTCGTTTCGATGCTTTTCTTCAGCGAGAGCAGCAGGCGATTCAGGCATTGAAGGCGAAGTACGGCTTGTGAGCTGTGTTCGGGCTCAGGCTGCTTTGAACACGTCCATCAATTCTGCCAGAAAGGTGCTCACCAACTCGCTCTGCCGGGTGGAGCGCCTCACCGCCACGTGGAACTGCACCTCATAGCGCAGTTGCGCCGGATCGAGCGCGCGAAGTTGCTCCAGTTCCACATGCCGCGCCGCATAGTGCTGTGGCAGAAAGCCCAGGTGCTGGCCGGAGAGAATCAGCAGGGCGGCGCCGTCCATGCTGTCGGTGAGGGCGGTCAAGCGGTCGATGGCGGCAGGCGCTGGCATTTCCGGCAACGGGTGGCTGGGCCAGACCCATTCGTGCTTGGCCACGTCCTGGCTGGCGAGTGAGCCCGCCTGTTCGTAGAGCGGGTGCGAGGAGCCGCAGTAGGCAATCTGCGTTTCAGAGAACAGCGAGAAGTAGTCGAGGCTGTCGTGCCGCCGCCAGAAGTAGCCGATGGCAAGGTCGAGGTGGCCGTTCACCAGTTTTTCTTCGAGGAATGACGACGACAGTTCGGTGAACTGGAAATACAGCCCCTGGTTCCGCGCGCGCAGACGGGCGATGGCCTGGGCGACTTTCTTGTTGGCGGTTGGGTCGATCTGCCCGAGCAGGCCGACATTCAGCGTGCCGGTGAGCGTGCGGTTGATGTGTTGCACCTCCAGGCGGAAGCCTTCGGCTGCGGCCAGTAGACGGCGCGCCGCCTCGACGAACTGGCTGCCTTTGGCTGTGAGGGCGAAACCGGCCCGGCCGCGCTGGCACAGGCGGAATCCCACGCGGGTTTCCAGCGAGGCCAGTTGCGCGCTGATGGTGGGTTGCGAGGTGTTGAGCGCGGTCTGCGCAGCCGAAATACCGCCCGCCTCGACAACGGCGAGGAAGACGCGGATCAAGCGGATATCCAGCTCGGATACGTTCCCCAGCATGCAGCCTCCGAAAGTGCATTACATAGAGTTCAATCTATGTGAACAGTTGGCCCGCGCTATTTTAAGCACCTGCCTGGGCGCCTAGATTGCGGCTTCAGCGGCAGGGCTGATAGCCAGAAGGGATAAGGGCAGGAGCCAGATCGCGGGCGCGTCATCATAGGGCGCGTTCGGGGGCGTTCGCCACAGGGCTTGTGCGGCGCTACCTCACCCAACATAGATGAAGCCGATGTATGGCAGGGGCCTTGCGTAGTCCGCGAGCCACATCCTCACAAGAACAACAGTTCGCTCGACCGAGAGCGAAGGAGCATCCCATGTCAGGGTCCACCCAGCCCGCCCAGGCGGCTGACGTCAACGGCGGCCTGGCCATCGAAGGCCACTCGATCGACTACATTCCCGAATCCGAGCGCCATGCCCGGCTCAGCAGCCAAGGGCCGTTCTGGTTCCTCGGCAACTTCCATTTCTTCACCATCTCCATCGGCTTCGTCGGCCCGAGCCTCGGGCTGTCCGCCCTGTGGACAACCCTGGCCGGAGCACTGGGTATCATGTTCGGCACCCTGTTCATGGCCTTCCACGGTTCCCAGGGGCCGGAGATGGGGCTGCCGCAGATGATCCAGTCGCGCGCGCAATTCGGTTATCGCGGGGTGGTGCTGGCGTTGTTGGCGACCATGTTCGTGTTCGTTGGCTTCAACGTGGTGAACGTCTCGCTGATCATCGATGGCCTGAACAACGTCTTCGGGCTGGACCCCATCCCCGTGGCTTGCGCGGTGATTGCCATCGGCGCGCTGCTGGCGATTTACGGCCACGATCTGATGCACAAGGCCTTCAAGTGGGCGCTGATGCTGACTCTGCCGCTCTATGCGCTGGTGACCGTCGCGCTGATACTCGGCGCCGGACAGGTGGAGGCGGCCGAGCCGGCCAGCCTCGGTTTCAGCTGGGTAGCCTTCGCCACCCAGTTCGCCATCGCCGCCAGCTACAACATCTCCTACGCGCCCTATGTGTCCGACTACTCGCGCTACCTGCCGAAGAACACCAGCCGGCCCAAGCTGATCGCAGCGGTGTTCCTCGGTGCCTCTCTGTCGGGCGCGTGGATGATCGGTCTCGGCGCCTGGCTGGCGCAGTTGCTGCAGGCGTCCGATGCGCTGGTGGCGCTGGACCGCGTGGGCACTGCCCTCATGCCGGGGCTGGGTCATGTGCTGGTACTGGTGTCGGTGGTGGGCTTCCTGCCTGTGATCGCGCTCAACACCTACAGCGCCATGCTGACCCTGCTCACGGGGATCGATTCCATTCGCCGCATCGACCCCACGCCGCGTGCACGGGTGCTGTCGATACTCGTCATCACGTTGGTGGTCCTGGCCTGCGTGCTGTCTATCCGCGGTAACGGCATCTCCATCCTCAACACCTTCTTGGTGCTGATGCTCTACTTCCTGGTGCCCTGGACCGCCGTGAACCTGGTGGACTACTTCTTCGTGCGAAGGGGCCGCTATGCGATCCCGCACTTCTTCACGCCCAAGGGTATGTATGGCGCCTGGCAGCTACGGGGCATCGTTGCCTATATGGTGGGCTTCGCCTGCATGGTCCCGTTCTTCTTCATCTTCGATGCCGCCGCCGGCCAGGAGGTTTTCGTCGGCCCCATGGCGCGCCTGCTGGACGGCGTGGATATCGCCTGGCTGGTGGGACTGCTGGTCTCCGGCCTGACCTACTTCATCCTCAGCCGCTCGCTCGACCTGGATGGCGAACGACGCCTCATCGACAGCCTCAGCGAGCGCGACATCCTCGCCATCGCCCGACCGGGCGCGGACCCGGCGCAGTGACTGAAACAGCAGGGAGTACAACCCAGTGAACGCCTCCAGAAACATCTCGGTAGCCTGCTGCCAGCTGGCGCCGAAAGTCGGCGACCTCGCCCATAACCGTCGCATCACCGAGCGGGCCATCCGCGCGGCGGCGCTGCAGGGCGCCCGGGTGGTGGTGCTGCCGGAACTGGTGCAGAGCGGGTATGTCTTCCACGACCTGACCGAGGCGCTGACCCTGGCCGAGCCGCTGGACGGGCCGACGCTGCAACTGTGGCAGGCCCTTGCCCGCGAGCTGGAGATCGTCATCGTCGGCGGTTTCTGCGAGCGGCTGGATGCACAGCGGGTTGCCAACAGCGCGGCCCTGGTGGACGCCACGGGTGTGCGCGCGATTTACCGCAAGGCTCACCTGTGGGACGCCGAGAACGCCATCTTCACCGCCGGTAGCGAACCGCCGCCGGTGGTGGAAACTGCCTTCGGGCGGATCGGCGTGATGGTCTGCTACGACCTGGAATTCCCCGAATGGGTGCGCCTGCCCGCATTGGCCGGTGCGGACCTGCTCTGCGCACCGGTCAACTGGCCGGACGGTCCGCGCCCGCCCATCGAGCGCCCGGCCGAAGTGGTGCGCGTGCAGGCCAATGCCGCAGTCAATCGCCTCTTCATCGCCGCCTGCGACCGTCATGGAACGGAGCGCGGGGTGAGCTGGGTGCAAGGCTCGGTCATTGTCGACCCGGACGGCTACCCGCTGGCCGGGCCGGCCGAGGAGGGCGGGGAACAGATCCTGATGGCCACCCTGAAGCTGGACGACGCGCGCAACAAACGCATCAGCCAGCACAACCACCTGCATGACGACCGTCGCCCGGAGTTGTATGGCGTGGGTGGATTGCTGGAGTAGCTGGCGGCATTCCTGTAGGAGCGAGCTTGCTCGCGAACGGGGATCTCTTCGCGAGCAGGGCTCGTTCCTACGACGTTTGCTTGCCTAATCCGCTATCGCATCTGCAACGACGGCTTGGGACGGAGACTGCTGCTCCTTGATGCAAAACAGGACCATATGGAAGTCGGCGTGCCATTCCGACTCGCAACGGCTGCGAATCGCTCCGCTGTAGCCGGCAACCGCATCGGCCGCTTCACGCTGTTCCTCCAGGCAGTAGGCGCGCATGGCGTCACCGCTCCATTTCTCCAGGCAATGCGCCTGAATGGCCGACTCGCTGGCCTGGACGCTGGAGATATAGATGGCTGAAAGGCAAGTGGCAGTGGCAATCAAGTGCTTTTTGTACGGCATGGTTGGGCTCGCGCTCCCCTGGGAAGGTCGGCTCTCCTGGCCAGCGAATTACCGGATGCAGTGATTGGAAACCCTGAATGCGCTGCGCGCGGAGCCCTGAACAACGCTGCTCCTGTGCGCAGTGGTGGTGCAGTCTAGTACAGCGTGGGTGGCAGGGTTCCGAGGTCGGATGTCGCAACCGGACAGACGGCGGGTGAAAAGCGCGGTGACCGGTCAAGGTAGGCTGGAACTCGTTTCACAGGCCGCACTCTGAGGGGAACGCAAACACCAAGGAGTCACCATGCGTTTCCGCATCACCGCTGCAACCCTCACCTTCATTGCCCTTCCTTACACATCGGCCATGGCACGGGATCATAACGATGACCTGCTGCGCAACCTCATCTCCACCGGGGCCACGACGGCCTCCACCTACCTGACCAGCGGCGGCGACGACAAACTCGTCGGTCCGGTGCAAGACGACGCCAGCAGCTTCATCGCCAGTGAGGGCGAGATTCGAGGGCCGTACCTCGAAGCGGAGCTGCAACGGCTTCGCAGCGAGAATCCTGAGCTGCAAGCGCGCAGCGACCTGGAGCTAGCGGGGGCGATTCTGACGGCTGAGCCGCGCTGATCGTTTTCGAGGCCCATCGATTCAGGGAAGGGACAGGCCTATCGTCCTGTCCCTTCCCTGATCTATGGATGGTGCCGGGAAGCGGCAATGCCTTAGTCGTGTGAGAAAGGGCTGATTGGAGCAGGGATAGCGCGCAGCCCCAGGCCGAGAGCAAGGTCGTGAGCGGCAGCCTAATCGGCGATCAGGGGTTGCATCGCGGAACGCTTGAAACGTCATGTCGACTATTGGCTGGTCTGCTCACCCCAAGAGCGCGTCAGCGTCTACGACAAAGAAAACCTACCCGTGGCAGCCCGCCAGCATCTACCGGTACGGCAATCGATTGGTGAGCGGTACTGCCTCATCACGCCCACAACTGGCATCCACAACCTAGGTTCTGATAATCAGCGGTGCACGGCGAGGCGTGCTTCTGCTCAGTCGCCTGCGTGCTCAGCCAAGTCATTGTTCGACGGAAAGAAAAGCCCCGGCTATTTACCAGGGCTTCTCATGTGGTGGCAGTTGCTCGGGTCGTTCAGAGGAAAACGTCTGCCGGTACCTTGAAGCGTTCCGCTAGTGCACGGATGTGGCGGACATTGAGCTGGCGCTTGCCATTGAGGATTTCGGACACGACGGACTGAGCACCGATCTCCGGCAGATCGCTCTGGGTGAGGCTGTGCTCGTGCATCAAATAGCGCAACACTTCATGCCCCGGGGCATCGGGGATGGCGTAGTGCTCTGCATCATAGGCAGCGATCAGGTCGCCCATCTGCGAGGCCAGACTGGCAAGTGGGTGATTTTCGGTACCGGCAATCTCGTCGAGCAGTTCGTCGAGGCTTTCGACCAGCGCGTCGTAGGTCGCTTCGGTATGCGGCGGCGTAAGCAGTGGAGCAACGTAGCGCCAGTGTTCCGCGGCTTGCTTGATGTAGTGGTCAAGTAATTTCGGACACCGGCTTAAGTCTATCCGACCACGGCTTCCTGCAGTACCGGTGTTTGGTATCGGTTGTAGCTGTGTGAGCACCCGTGGTTGTAGTAATCCGTCAGGTAACGCAGTACATCGGCCTCCGCTTCGACCTGGTTGGCATAGGCCGAGGCGGGGGGGATCTTCTTCCACTTCAAGCTCCTGAAGAAACGCTCCATTGGTGCGTGTCCCAGCATTTTTACCGTCGACTCATGCACTGCGCGATGCGATAGCGCCAGGGCAGTTGGCAGAACTCAAGGGTGCTGTATTGGGCAGATTCAGCCCGCCGTGGCTGCTCTGGTCGGAGTGAAACATCAACTGCAATAGACATCTTCTGGACTGTAAAGGACGTACTCACGCGCCTGACGACGCAGCGGGCGTATGAAATTGCGGGGCTCCTGCTACATCGGTGGCAACTGGCTTAATTCGGCAAGATGGGTTGTCCGGACGCATACGATCCATTGCTTTGCACCTGAGCGACGAACAGCCATGCAGCATGGCGGTATGGAGCATATGGAGGGCGTTTCTATCGTTCGTCCGGATTGCACGCCAAGTAAAGTCGGGCTGCTGTAGAGCAATGAAAACCAGCTGTGCTGTTGGGTGGATCAAGGTTGGGCCTGTTGTCCTCAGAAACCTATTGGCCGACTAAGGCAGCCGGGCTCGCCAGCTGCCTGCGCGAAAATTGCTCCGAGGTTTTGTACCCATGTCCTGACTTGCTGCTGTCCATTCCAACAGCCCATACGGTACTCGCCATGCATTTAAATGCTGCGGTTGTAGTGTTGCTAACCAGCCTGGTGGCGGCGACCTATGGCTTCGGGATATACCTGTTTGCCCAACTCGTACCCGATATGCAGGCATCTCTGGGTTTCGGTTTTTCCTACGTGGGTACTATCACCGCTTCAGCGCAACTGGGTTTTCTACTCTGCGCAATGTTGGCGGTCTGGCTGACGCCCAAGGTCGGCGGCGGCAGGATGATAGTGGCGTCGGGCGCGTTGTGTGCACTGGCGTTGCTGCTGATTCCGTTGTCGAACAACACCTTTGTTATAGGCGTATTGCTGACCCTGTTGGCAGGCACTGCTGCGACCGTCTTTGTGCCCATGGTCGATGTCATCGCCAGGGTGGTCGCCTACCGCTACCGAGGCTTGGCCATGGGACTGGTATCCAGCGGAACCAGCTATGGAGTAGCTATCAACAGCCTGTTGGTGCCCATCTATGCCCCACAAGGGGAGTGGCGCATCGTTTGGTGGGTGGTTGGGCTGCTCACGATGGCAATGGCTGTGCTGGTGCTGGTGGTGTTCAAGAGGGGAGGCTTGCTCGGCCAAGCCTTGTCGCCAGCCTCAGCGGCAACCACAGGCGAGGTCGCCTTACCCGGCTTGCGCTCAGAGCTGATAAAACCTTGGGTATTACTGATCTGGTCGATGAACTTCTTGATAGGTTTTGCCACCTTTCCATTCCAGACCTACCTCTCGTCTTATCTGCGCACCGAGCTTGGATTTGAGGTGCAATACACTGCTCAGGTCTGGGCCGTGATCGGTTTCGTCGGCATGTTCGCCGGGCTCGCAATCGGTTGGCTCTCGGACCGGACCGGTTTACGCGCCGCGATGTTTCTGGCGTATGGCTGCGTGGCGACGGCTGCACTGATATTCGTGGCACAGCCCTTAGGTTACTGGCCCCTGGTTGCCGCAGTGCTGTTCTCCACTGCCTTCTACCCCATTTTCGGTCTTATTCCTGCGTACGTTTCCAAGTTGGCATCATCTAGCGCTATGGCCGTCTCCATCTTTGGTATCGCCAATGTGATGCAAGGCTCTGGCGGCATGCTTGGCAATTATGGTGCGGGGCTATTGGCCAATCACAGCGGCAGCTTTGTCGGGATATATGCTGTCATAAGCGGAGTTGGAGTGTTGCTGATAGTGCTGACGATAAAATTGCCCAGAGAAGCCCCAGTAGCCGCTTCTACGGGTTTAGCCGTTAGTTAATAGCGCGGGATTGGCTACTGTGGATGGGGTCGGTAGCCACAAAGTAAGCGCTCCATGTCGGCGCTGATTGAAAATTGACCCACCCTGCCGATTGAAAAATGACCCAGGGCGGCTTGCAAATCGCCATGAGCAAATTCTTTGAAGACCTGATGGAAAGCGTCCAGCAGATGGACGAAATCCACCGGGGCGAACGTCATCCCTCACGGGAGTTCACCGTGGACGCGCGGCAGGTGAAGGAAATCCGCAATGCTACTGGCCTGACCCAGGCCAAGTTCGCGGCCATGATCGATGTGCAGCTCGGCACGTTGCGTAACTGGGAGCAGGGTCGGCGTGAACCCACTGGCCCGGCTAAAGCGCTTCTGCGTGCCATTCACAATGACCCCAAGCACGTCATCCGGGCACTGTCTCACTGAGGCTGTTGGCTGGTCGATTTCGACACTTCGTCGACACTGCCAAACCCCAGAAGCGAAAAACCCCTTAAATCAGGGGCTTAGTCACAAGATTCTGGAGCGGGCGAAGGGAATCGAACCCTCGTCATGAGCTTGGGAAGCTCAGGTAATGCCATTATACGACGCCCGCGAAGGGTGCTCTTTTTACCAGAAGAGGCGGGCGAGGTGAAGCCCGGGGCAGTCACAAGTTACTGAAAGATACTTGCACCTGCCCGGGCGGCCGCGCGTTCAAACGGCAACTGCCTGGTAGTCGGCAACCTGCGGGCGAGCCATGCCCTTGGTGGCCGGAGTCTTGAGGAAGCCCAGCATGGCTTGCTGGGTCTGCAGCCAGGCGGCCTTGGTTTCGACGTCGACGAAGTGGCCGGCGTTGTCGATGACCTCGAACTGGCAATCACGCACGTGCTTGGCGAAGTGGCGGGCGTCCTCGGCCGAGGTGTATTCGTCTCGGTCGCCGTTGATGAACAGCAGCGGGATGTCGACGTTGGCCAGGCAATCCACGTAGCAGCGCGAATCCATGTTCAGGACCTGGCACACGTGGTGGTGCATCTGCAGGTATTCGTGATCGTCGAGGCTGCTGCAGTGCTTGTGATTGAAGCGCTGGTACAGGCTCGGCAGGTATTTGCCGATGGTGTTGTTCACCAGGTGGCCGACGTTGTCGCGGTCGATGGCCGAGAGGTAGTCCATGCCGCGGGTGAGGTAGTCCATCATCGGCGCGTTGAGGATGGGCGAGAAGGAGGTGACGACGGCCTTCTTGATTCGCGCCGGGCATTGGGCCAGGGCGAGCAGGGCGGAGACGCTGCCCCAGGAGAAGGACATCAGGTAATCCACCCGGAAGTGCTCGATCAGGTGGAGGAGGATGTCGGCCTCGGTCTCCTTGCCGATGAAGCGGGTGTTGTCGTTATGCGGCTTGGACTGCCCGGCATAAGGCTCGTCGAAGAGCACCACGTTGAAGTGCGGTTGCAGGTATTTCACTGTCTGCGCGAACGAGGCGGTCGTCGACAAGGAGCCGTTGACCAGAATGATGGTCTCCTTGGCTTCTGGGTTGCCGTAGAACTCCGTGTGAACCTTGTACTGGCTGTGAATCTCGACGATGGCAGTTTCCGGCCTCATGTCGTTTCCTCCTGGCGCAGATGGGTCGTGCGAGCCCTCTAAACGGCTTGGCTCGCGCTTAAGTCTTGGCAGTAGGAAAGCGCCTTTCGATGACAATCAAATGTCAGGCGAAGATTTTTAAAATTCTTTATTTATCAAGCGGATAGGTCGAAAAAAGACAGCGGTCTCCAGCGCTTTGAAGGGCGCCAGAGGGGTCTTCTAACCAGGCAGGGAACCTACGAGTGCAGAGCACAAGGGACCGCAGGGAACGCTTAGATGGTCGGCGTGACTCTTTGGTCACGCTTCGACCTTGTGTCCGATTTAAGCAGGGCATCATGTCACTCGCAAGCTCATTGAAAGGAAAAATTCTTGCAGTTCGTCGGGTTATTCGATCCCGATGTGACTCGGAGATGATCTAGCTAAAAGCAGGCCACTTCTGCATCGGTGAGTGACCGGTAGTCGCCTGGCTGCATCTGAGGGTCCAGTTTGAGCGGCCCGATGCTTTCGCGGTGCAGGCGCACCACGCGGTTCTGGAAGTGGCCGAACATGCGCTTGACCTGGTGATAGCGGCCCTCGTGGAGGGTCAGGCGGGCGGCGCGGGTGTCGAGGATGTCCAGCTGGGCGGGGAGGGTGGTCAGGTCCTCATAGGCGAAGTAGAGCCCTCGGGCGAAGGTGTCGATGTACTCGGCACCGATGGGTTGCTCGGTTTCCACGTAGTAGACCTTGGGCTGCTTGCTGCCGGGCAGCGTGAGGCGGCGCGACCAGTGCCCGTCGTTGGTGATCAGCAGCAGGCCCGTGGTGGTGAGGTCCAGGCGTCCGCCCAGGTGCAGCTCATGCTTGTCAGGCTCGTCTAGCAGGTCGAGCACGGTGGGATGCTCCGGATGCTCGGTGGCGCTGACGTGGCCGGAAGGCTTATAGAGCATGAAATAGCGCGCTGGCTTGCCGGCCTGGAGCAGCCGTTCATCTAGCTCGATTCGGTCGAACTCGCGGACCTCGAAGCGGCCATCGACGACCGTCTGTCCATCCACCCTTACCCGACCAGCGGCTAGCAGCCGGCGCGCGTCGAGGCGGTTGAATTTAGCAAGATTGCTCAAGAATCGATCAAGGCGCATCAGTTTGGTGCGTCAAGTGGCAGCGACTGTGCGCAACGGGGGCAGAGGCAGGCGCGGTCGATGTCCTGCGGCGGGATGCATTCGAGCACGGCGGGGTCGATCTTTGCCGTGAAGCACCAGCAGTCCTGGCCGGCACGGGCGGGATCGGCCTGGGTGCACTGGTTGCTCTGGCCGCAGAGTGGGCAGCGGGTCGGGTCGGACGGGGCGCTCATGAGGGGAGTTCACGGTGGAAAGGGCGCAAGGGTGCAGCCTTGCGGACAGGGGTGCAAGTGCGTGCCGATGGGCGCCGTTTCCCGATGATCGCGCGGTGGCGGACGTTGCCGTCTGGCACGGATGGCCTAGGCTCGAATAAGCAAGGTGAAGATGTCTGAAAACGACATGGCCGGATTCACAAATGTCTGAAGGCCTTTGAGAAGCTGACGCATAATCGCGGTCTATCGATTCTGTCGCCCACTATTTAGAGCAGAGCTGCCTCGTGTCCACCAACATTAGTGTCGTCAATAAAGCCAAGGCCTGGTCCGCGCACGGTGTCACTGCCACCGGTGTCGTGCTGGCCCTGATGGCCATCCTTGCCCTGTTCGACAACCAGCCCCGTGACTGCCTCCTGTGGCTGGGGGCTGCGTTGCTGGTAGATGGCCTCGACGGCACCCTCGCCCGACGCGTGCAGACCAGCACCATGCTGCCTAACTTCGACGGTTCGACCCTGGACCTGGTGATCGACTACCTCACCTACGTGTTCATCCCCGCGATCTTCATCTACCGCTACATCGACCTGCCCGAGCATACGGCGCTGGTGGCGGTGAGCCTGATCCTGGTGTCGTCGCTGTTCTGCTTCTGCAACCTGAATATGAAGAGCAGCGACAACTATTTCGTCGGCTTCCCCGCAGCCTGGAACGTGGTGGCGCTGTACATCTGGATCATCGATCCGCTGCCCGTGGTCAGCCTGTTGTTGATCTGCTTCCTTGCGGCCCTGACGCTGACCAAATTGAAGTTCCTACACCCGTTCCGTGTGCGCAAGCTGATGCCGCTGAACATCGTGGTCACCTTCGTGTGGATGATCAGCAGCATGTTCCTGATCCTTCAGCATCCCTTCTACAAGACGCTGGTGCTGGGCATCTGGTGGCTGTCCTCGGCCTACTTCGTGGGCATCTGCCTGTGGCGCAGCCTGCTGGACTGGACTCATAAGCTGAAGGCTTGATCGCTGGTCCTCGTGGGCGAATTCATTCGCGGTCGCCCAGCGCCGATTTTCTTGTAGGGGCGATGAATTCGCTCCTACAGTCGCAGCCTTCCCGCGGTCGTGTCAGCGGATTGGCCACCCCGTAATCAGGCCAATTGGCCGTAGGTCGCAAGCCCCGCCGGCATTAGTTTTGAGGCATCCCTTCCCCCCACGAGGATGCCTTGATGACCCCGCGCCTGGACTATTACGCCTCCTCTCCCGATGCGCTCAAGGCGATGCTCGCCCTGGAGGCAGCGGTGAGCAAACTACCGCTGAAATAGCCGTTGCTGGAGCACGCTCTGCTCAATGTGCCTGGCAAGAAGGGGCTGATGCTGACGGTTAACTGTGCACCGGGCCAGCGCTCCCTGGCGCACAGCCATCCGGGGTCGGTGTTCGCCTACGTGACCGAGGGCGAGGTGAACTCTCAGCTCAAGGGGCAGGCGCCCAAGCGCTGCAAGGCCGGGCGTATCTGGCGATTCGGGGAAATGCCCAACACCGATCCCGGATTGCATCCAGGCTACGTGCGGCTTCTCCGTAGAATGGATCGGCGTTGGGTATCTCCGAAGTACGGGGCTGGGCCCGTGCTACCAAAGTGGCAGCGTGTAGCTGAGGATCAGCCGGTTCTCGTCGAGGTCGTTGCCGAAGTTGGTCGAGCGTACGGTGGCGTTGCGCCATTTCACGCCGAGGTTCTTCAGTGGTCCGCTCTGCACCACGTAAGCGATGTCGGTGTCGCGTTCCCACTCCTTGCCATCCTCGCGCCCGGTGCCCAGTTCGACATCGTCGCCCGAGAGGTAGCGGGTCATGAAGGTCAGCCCCGGAATCCCCACAGCGGCGAAGTTGTAGTCGTAGCGCGCTTGCCAGGAGCGCTCCTCGCGGTTGGCAAAATCGCTGATCTGCACGAAGTTCACCAGGTAGGCGTCGCTGCCGTTGACGTAGGCGAAGCCGGTGTCGCCGCTCATGCGCTGGTAGCCCAAGCCGATGGCGTGGCCGCCCAAGCCATAGGTGAACATCGCGCCGAAGGCCTTGTTATCCACATTGCTGCCACCGTCGTCGGTGGAGCGGGCGAAGCGCAGGTCGCTCTTCAGGCTCTGGCCGTCACCCAGGGGCAGCAGGTGGTTCAGGGTCAGGTAATGCTGGCGGTAGAAGTCTTCGAGGCGGCCGTAGCCGTAGCCGGTCGTGAGGGCGTCGTTCCACTTGTAGCTGAGGTTGGCGAAGTCGAAGGCGTCGCTGGTGGTCTGGCGTGCGCGGATGTTCTTTACGCCGACGGTGGTGATGCCCATGTCCTCGTAGTCGGAGGAGTCGCGCTGGTTGACCTGAGTGAGGCGTCCGGCATCGAAGGTCAGGCCGTCGATCTCCAGGGAGTTGAGCTGGCCGCCCTCGAAGGTCTGCGGCAACAGGCGCGAGTCGTTGGCCAGCAGCACGGGGACTTTGGGCATCAGGGTGCCGAGCTTGAGGGTGCTTTTCGAGGCACGCAGCTTGGCGGTCAGGCCCAATTCGCCGTATTCGTCCTGGGCACGCTTGGGGGCTTCTCGGTCGCGCTTGAGCAGGCCGGATCCGGCGCGGTCTGGGCTGGAGTCCAGCTTCACGCCGAGCAGTCCGATGGCGTCCAGGCCAACGCCGATCTGGCCTTCGGTGAAACCCGACTCATAGCGCAGCAGGAAGCCCTGGGCCCATTCTTCGGCCTTGGCCTGGGGTGCGTTGTCCTGGCGGAAGTCGCGGTTGAAGTAGAAGTTGCGCAGCTCCAGGCTTGCCTTGCCGTCCTTGACGAAGTCGGCCAGGGCGGGAGTGGACAAGCCGAGGGCGCCGCCGGCCAGGAGTAGGCCGGTGGTGAGGGTCGTGCGGTACATGGTGGGGTCCTCTTGTTTTTGTTGTGAGGGCACAGCGGGAAGAAAAAGGGCGCGGCCCAAAGGAGCCGAGACCGCGCCATGGCTCAACAGGCGGGATCGCTCAGACAGGTCGAAGCGGGGAGGGCGCGGCGGCAAGCCGTGCCCCATCGGTCAATGGCTGCTGGCCGCTGCCGCTCCCAGGCCGGTCTGGGCACGCACGAACTGGTCGTCGTAGGCGGCGCGTTCGCGGTTGGCGCGGGCGCTGCGGTCGAGGTTGGAGACGACGACTATCACCAGGAAGGCCAGCGGCATGGAGAACAGCGCCGGGTGGTCGTAGGGGAAGATCGCCTTGGCGTGACCCAGCACGGTCACCCACACCGCCGGGGAGAGAATCACCAACACCAGCGCCGACACCAGGCCGATGAAACCGCCCCAGAGCGCACCACGGGTGGTCAGGCCCCGCCAGTACATGGCCATGATCAGTACCGGGAAGTTCGCCGAGGCGGCCACGCCGAAAGTCAGGCCCACGAGGAAGGCGATGTTCATCTGCTCGAACAGCAGCCCCAGGCCGATGGCCACCAGGCCGAGGCAGACGGTGGCGATGCGGCTGACGCGCATCTCGTCGCGCTCGCTGGCGCGGCCTTTCTTCAGCACGGTGGCGTAGAGGTCGTGGGAGATGGCCGAGGCACCGGCCAGGGCGAGGCCCGCGACCACGGCGAGGATGGTGGCGAAGGCCACGGCGGAGAGGAAGCCGAGGAACAGGTTGCCGCCTACCGCCTGGGCCAGGTGCATGGCGACCATGTTGCCGCCGCCGACCAGGGTGCCGCCCAGTTTGCCGTCGACGAAGTACTGAGGATCGGTGCCGACGATGACGATGGCGGTGTAGCCGAGCACGCAGACCACCAGGAAGAAGAAACCGATGAAGCCGGTGGCGAACAGCACCGAGCGGCGTGCTTCCCGGGCGTTGGGCACGGTGAAGAAGCGCATCAGGATATGCGGCAGGCCGGCGATGCCGAACACCAGGCCCAGGGACAACGACACGGCGTTGATCGGGTCTGCCAGCATGGAGCCGGGGCCCATGATGCCGTTGCCGATGGCGTGAGCTTCCACCGCGCGGCCGGCGAGGTTCTCGAAGCTGAAGCCGAACTCGCTCATGGCCATCAGCACCAGGGTGGTACCGCCGGCCAGCAGCAGGACGGCCTTGATGATCTGTACCCAGGTGGTGGCGATCATGCCGCCGAAAATCACGTAGACCAACATCAGCAGGCCAACCACCACTACGGCCATCTGGTAGTCGAGGCCGAACAGCAACTTGATCAGTTGGCCGGCGCCGACCATCTGCACGATCAGGTAGCAGCAGACTACAGTCAGCGAGCCGATGGCGGCGAAGCTGCGCACGCGGGTCTGGTCCAGGCGGTAGGAAACGATATCGGCGAAGGTGTAGCGCCCCAGGTTGCGCAGGCGCTCAGCCATCAGGAAGGTGATGACCGGCCAGCCGACGAAGAAGCCGATGATGTAGACGAAACCGTCGTAGCCCTTGGTGAACACCAGGCTGGTGAGGCCCAGCAGGGTGGCTGCCGACATGTAGTCACCCGCGATTGCCAGGCCGTTCTGGAAGCCCGAGATACCGCCACCAGCGGTATAGAAGTCGGCTGTAGAACGGGTTCGCCGAGCGGCCCACCAGGTGATTGCCAGGGTGCCAAGGACGAACACGAAGAACATGCCGATGGCGTTGAGGTTGAGCGCCTGTTTCTCCGCCACCAAGGGGGCGGCGAAGCTGGTCAGAGGCGCCAGGGCGAGCAGGCTGAACAGGGCTTTCATGCCTGGGCCTCCTTGATGATCTCTGCGCTGAGGCTGTCGAAGCGGGTGTTGGCGCTGCGCACGTACCAGGCGGTCAGCAGCCAGGACAGCACGATGATGGCGGCGCCCACCGGGATGCCGCGGCTGAGGTTGCTGCCGTCGTAGAGTGGCAGGTGCAGCCAGCCGGGCACGAAGGCCACCAGCATGATGAACAGGTAGTAGACCCCCAGCACGATGGCGCTGAGGGACCAGGCGAGTACGGCTCTCTGGCGTGCCAGGTTCTGGAACTTGGGGTTGGACCGGATACGGTCGAAGCTTTGGGTGAGGGCTGGGTTTTGGGTACTCATGACGGCTCCGCTTGTTGTTGTTGTCGATGCCTGTTGCCAGCCGCCGCAGCTTTTTCGGGCATGCAGCGGCCTATCCCGGCAGCCGTGGGGCTGCCGGCCTGTTTGCTCAGTCCGGCTCTTAGAGGTTCTTCGCCATGTCGCGCAGGACGTATTTCTGGATCTTGCCGGTGGAGGTCTTCGGCAATTGGGTGAAGACCACTGTCTTGGGTACCTTGAAGCCCGCCAGGTGCTCGCGGCAGAAGGCGATGATCTCCGCTTCGCGGGTCTCCTGCTGGTCGGCCTTGAGGGTGATGAAGGCACAGGGGGTTTCGCCCCACTTCTCGTCCGGGCGCGCCACCACGGCTGCTTCCAGTACCGCCGGGTGGCGATAGAGCACGCCCTCAAGCTCGATGGTAGAGATGTTCTCGCCGCCGGAGATGATGATGTCCTTCAGCCGGTCGCGGATTTCCACGTAGCCGTCCGGGTGCCACACGGCCAGGTCGCCGGTGTGGAACCAACCGCCCTCGAAGGCTTCGCTGGTGGCACTGGGGTTCTTCAGGTAGCCCTTCATCACGGTGTTGCCGCGCATGAAAATCTCGCCGATGGTCTGGCCGTCCAGGGGGACCGGTTCCAGGGTCTTCGGGTCCGCCACCATGACCCCTTCAAGGGTGGGGTAGCGCACGCCCTGGCGGGATTTGATGCGGGCGCGCTCTTCCAGGGGCAGTTCGTCCCACTCGTCATGCCAGGCGCACACGGTCACTGGGCCATAGACCTCGGTCAGGCCGTAGACGTGGGTGACGCGGATGCCCATCTCTTCCACCGCGCCGATCACCTTGGCCGGCGGCGCCGCACCCGCGACCATGGCGTTTACCGGGTGGTCGATGGCGGCCTTGGCTGATTCGGGCATGTTCACCAGGGCGTTGAGCACGATGGGTGCGCCGCACAGGTGGCTGACCTGGTGTTCGCGGATCAGGGTGAGGATCTTCTGCGGGTCCACCCGGCGCAGGAACACATGCACGCCGGCCAGGGCCGTGACCGTCCAGGGATAGCACCAGCCGTTGCAGTGAAACATCGGCAGGGTCCAGAGGTAGACCGGGTGGTTACTCATGTTCCAGGTCATCTGGTTGCCCAGTGCGTTCAGGTAGGCACCGCGATGGTGATAGACCACGCCCTTGGGATTGCCGGTGGTGCCAGAGGTGTAGTTCAGGGAAATGGCTTGCCACTCGTCCGCCGGCCACTGCCAGGCGAAGTCCGGGTCGCCTTCGGCCAGCAGCGCTTCGTAGTCGAGGTCGCTCACCGCCTGGCCTTCGCCGTATTCCGGGTCGTCGACGTCGATCACCAGTGGCGGATGGTCGAGCATGCCGATGGCGGCGTGGATCACCTCATGGAATTCACGGTCGGTGATCAGCACCCTGGCTTCGCCATGCTGCAGCATGAAGGCGATGGCTTCGGCATCGAGGCGCACATTCAAGGTATTCAGCACGGCGCCGATCATGGGCACGCCGAAGTGTGCCTCCAGCATCTGCGGAATGTTCGGCAGCATCACCGCCACCGTGTCGCCCTTGCCGATGCCACGGCCGGCCAGGGCCGAGGCCAGGCGCCGGCAGCGCGCATAAGTTTCGGCCCAGTTGCGGCGGACGGAACCGTGGATGACGGCGGGGTAGTGGGGATAAACGGCGGCGGTGCGCTCGATGAAGCTGAGGGGGGAGAGGGCGATGTGGTTGACGGCGGCGGGGGCGAGGCCCTGATCGTAGATCGACATGCTGGATACCCGGCGGCTGATTATTAGCTCTTCTTCACCGACTCACCTGGGAGTGTTCGGTAGATTTCTGGGGTGATTTATATACCAATACCGGAATAATATGGAAGTAGTTCTAGAGTAGTATAGTAAAACTACTATATTCTTGGGGTATGGGAGCGAGCTTGCCCGCGAATGCCCTGGGCGTGACGTCAGGCCCTGATCCACATGGGTCGGTCAATCGCCAGCAAACTGGCTCCTACAGCGATGTGGCGCACCTTCGCGAACATTCCGGCCCCTCGTTAGCCACGCTATCCTTGCCCACCCCCAGCCGCTGGACTCGCCATGACCCAGACTCCGGTTCGACTTCACACCTGGCTGCGCTTGCAGCGCGAGGGCGTTTCCCTGGCCGCCCGCGTCGATGCCCTGTGCCGGGCGCTGCGGGGTTGTCCCGAGGTGCGCCAGGCCTACTACCTGAGCTGGTTGCCCGGTGCGCGCATCTACAGTCATGAAGGCAGCGGCCAGCAGCTACCGCCGGGGCAGGGCGACCCGCTGCAGGCCAGCGACGAAGTCCTTGCCGCACGCCTGGCGGAAGTGGGTCGGCTGGGGTTGGACCAGTTGCGTCAGCTCGACTGTTGGCTGGCCGGGCGCTTGCGTCGCGCCGCCATCAGCCACGGCCAGGCCTTTGACCTCGCGCTGGAAAGCGGGCAGCAGGGGCTGCTGCTGGTGGAGGTGCGTGAGGGGGGGAGCCTGGATTGGCTGGGCTGGGTCCACGAACTGCTCACGACCCTGCTCGGCAGCGTCAACGGCTTGCTGCGTGCGTCGCCACTGCTTGGTCATGATCCGCAGCCGAGCCTGCTGGTAGATGCCGAGGCCCGGCCGTTGGAGTTGAATGCTGCGCTGCTGGCGATGCTCGGGGAAATGCCCCTGGTCGAGGTGCTGCGCTTCCTGCCGGTGAACCACGCCTCGCTGGTGCACGCCTGCCTTGCCCAGACACGCGCCATCGAAGGGGTGGAAGCTCAATGTGGCGAGCGCATGCTGATCTGGACCTATATCCCTGACCCACAGGAACGGCGCGTGCTGGCGCGTTGCCGTGAGGCGACCGCGCAGATTCTCACCGAGCGTGAGGCGGCGCGAGCACGGCGGCTGTACCGGCTGATCACCGAGAACACCACCGACCTGATTTCCCGTCACACACCTGAAGGTCGCTTTCTCGATGCTTCACCGGCCTCCTGGACGCTGCTCGGCTACTGGCCGGAAGAATTGCGCGGGCAACTCGCCCAGTGCCTGTTCCATCCTCAGGAGCTCGCCCAACTGGTGCAGCGCGCCCGCGACGCGCTCGAGCAGGACGGCTACCACACCATGACCTACCGCATCCGTCATCGCGCGGGGCATTACCTCTGGTTCGAAACCGCCAGCCGTGCCATCCGCGAGACGTACACCGGAGCCGTGGTGGAGGTGGTGAGCGTATCCCGCGATATCACTGCGCGGGTGCAGGCCGAGGAGAACAAGCGGCGTTTGGCCGAGGTGGTGGAAGCCAATACCGACCCGGTGCTTTTCGTCGATCCGGACGGGCACATCACCTACCTCAACCCGGCGGCACGTCGTGCCCTTGGCCTGGGAGGCAAGCAGCCCATGCCAGCGCTGGCGGAGGTCATTGCCGCCGATGACCTGGCGCGTCTGCACCGCGAGGGCTGGAGCATCGCCGAGCGCAAGGGCGTGTGGAGCCTCGATTCGCGGCTGGTGCCGCCGGGCGGCGGTGCCTCGGTGCCGGTTTCCATGGTGTTGCTGGCCCATTCCAGCGCGGGTGGCGAGCGCTACTACTCGCTGGTCGCCCGCGACATGACCGAGCGCGAACTGCGCGAGGCCCAGCAGCGCCGACACCAGGACGAACTGGCGCACACCGCGCGCCTGGTGACGCTGGGCGAACTGGCCTCCGGCATCGCCCACGAGATCAACCAGCCCCTGGCGGCGGTGGTCAACTACGCCAGCGCCAGCCAGCGCTACCTGCAGTCGCTGGGGTCCAACCCGAAGGCGGCAGAGCGAGTGGCCCAAGGCCTGGAACGCATCACTGAACACGCCAACCACGCCTCGGAAGTGATCAAGCGGCTGCGAGCCTTCCTGCGCAAGGGCCAGCGCAAGATGCAGGCGCTGGACCTGGCGGAAGTCGCCCACGAGGCGGTGCGCCTCTGTTCCTGGGAAGCCAGCGCCAGCCAGGTGGCGATCGAGGAGCAATTACCGGACAATCTGCCGCCGGTCTACGCCGACCGCGTGCTGCTGGAGCAGGTGCTGCTCAACCTGCTGCGCAACGCCATCGACGCCAACCGCGAAGCCCATCCCGGCCAGGGTTCGGTGATTCGCCTGGCCGCGCATGCGGGCAACGGCCACCTGGCCATCGAGGTTCGTGACCAGGGCCCCGGCCTCGATGACGAGGCGCTGTCGCGTATCTTCACCCCGTTTTACACCAGCAAGCCGGATGGCCTGGGCCTGGGGTTGTCGATGAGCCGCAGCATCGTCGAAGGGTTCGGGGGTTCCCTCGACGGGATGCCGGGCGAGGAGGGCGGGTTGCTGATGCGCTGCCGCCTGCCCCTGCAATAACAAGAACAGGAAAGGAGAGGGATTGATGTCCAACGCTGGCGAACAGGTGGTCTACGTGGTGGATGACGACCAGGGCATGCTCGACTCCACCGTCTGGTTACTGGAATCGGTGGGCCTCAAGGCGCTGCCGTTTACCAGCGGCCGGGCCTTCCTCGATGCCTGCGATGCCGGCCTGGACGCCTGTGTCTTGCTGGATGTGCGCATGCCCGGCATGGGTGGCCTCAATGTGCAGGAAGAAATGCGCAGCCGCGGCCTCGACCTGCCGATCATCTTCGTCAGCGGCCATGCTGACGTGCCCATCGTCGTGCGCGCCTTCAAGGCCGGCGCCCGCGACTTCATCGAGAAGCCCTACAACGAACAGTTGCTGCTGGACAGCGTGCAGCAGGCCCTCGGCAGCTGCGATCAGCGCCGCACCGGCAGTGGAGGCCAGGGCCAGTTGCAGGAGCGCCTCGATAGCCTCACGCCCCGCGAGCGCGATGTGCTGTTGCCGCTGGTGCAGGGGTACACCAATCGCGAGATCGCCGAGCAGCTGGATATCAGCGTGAAGACGGTCGACCTCTACCGCGCCCGGGTGATGAAGCGCATGCAGGCCGAGCGCCTGCCGGACCTGGTGGGCATGGCGGTGGTGGCGGGGCTGGTGGACCCTCTGAAACTGCGCTAGGCAGAACCTGTGTGCCCAGGATGGGATTCAGCCGTAGGGTGGACCACGCTTCACCGGTCCACCATTCGAGGCCCGGCATAGCGCCGCTGCTGGATCGTACGGGGCTATGGCGTTTCCATGGAATCTCCATCAGGCAGGGTTAATGTTTAGTCGTTGATTAACCAAAGATAGGAAAACCTGAATTTTATTGACACATGGCGCCGTGCGAGCCTGCTACCCATTCCAATAACACGATGCTTCCTCATGGGTTGTCCGGCTCCGCACACATCGCCGCTCCGCGCTCTGACCCTCGGTCAGGTCCGCGCCGCCCGCCGTGCCCCTGGAGTCGCTCCCTCGGTCCTGTTCTCCCGCAAGTGGGCCGTCAATCTCCTGATCTCCCTGCCGCTCGAACTTGCCTTCTGGGCGCTCTGGCATTGCCGCCACGCCCGTCCGCCGGATAGCGCACTCGCCTGACTCATGGTCGCCAGTGTCGCGGCCAACCTCACCCAGAACGAGAAAGTCGTCCCTTGATCCGAGCGACAAGGGCAGTGTGCGTGCCCACGGGCACTAAAGAGAGCGCCATGAATTTTGCCAGCGTGCAGGAAGCCCGGGATTTCCTCGAGCAGAACCCGGATATCGATGCCTTCGAACTTTTCATTCTCGACGCCAATGGCGTGCCGCGCGGCAAGCTGCTGCACCGCGACGAGTTGCTGGCCGTGTACGAAACCGGCCGTCCGCTACCGAGTACCATCCTCGGCCTGACCATGCACGGTGAGGATGTGGAGAATTCCGGCCTGGTCTGGGAAGTGGGCGATATCGACTGCCGCGCTTACCCGCTGGCGGGCAGCCTGGTGCGTCTGCCGTGGCGCAAGATGCCCACCGCCGCCGTGCAGGTCTGCATGCATCCGCAGGAGGGCATGCCCGCAGCCATCGCTGATCCGCGCCAGGTGCTGGTGGAGGTGATCGATCG
The DNA here is from genome assembly GCF_038440135.1 of Pseudomonas sp. OTU5201. Taxonomy (NCBI): domain Bacteria; kingdom Pseudomonadati; phylum Pseudomonadota; class Gammaproteobacteria; order Pseudomonadales; family Pseudomonadaceae; genus Pseudomonas; species Pseudomonas sp. OTU5201. The sequence continues at coordinate 23,146 of NZ_JASATC010000010.1, forward strand.
TCTCAAGGCCGACGGTTTCCACCCGGTGATGGCCTGCGAACTGGAGTTCTATCTGCTGGATCAGAAACGCGATGCCGACGGCCGTCCGCAGCCAGCGCTGGACGCCGATGGCCACCGCCCGCGCGGTACCCAGGTATATGGCTTGCGTGAGCTGGAACAGATCGAACCCTTCCTGGCAGACCTCTACGCCGCCTGCAAGGCACAGGGCATTCCGGCGCGCACCGCGATCTCCGAGTACGCCCCTGGCCAGGTGGAAATCACCCTGGAACACGGCGACGCACTGCAAGCCATGGATCAGGCCGTGCGCTACAAGCGCCTGGTCAAGGGCGTGGCCCATGCCCACGGCATGCAGGCCTGCTTCATGGCCAAGCCCTTCTCCGAGATTGCCGGCACCGGCATGCACATGCACGTGAGCCTGGCCGATGCCGAAGGGCGCAACCTGTTCGCCAGCGAAGACCCGGCCGGCACCCCGCTGTTGCGCCAGTCGGTGGGCGGCATGCTCAAGTGCCTGCTGGATTCGCTGCTGCTGTTCTGCCCCAACGCCAACTCCTATCGCCGCTTCCAGGCCAACAGCTATGCACCGCTGGCGCCGACCTGGGGTGTGGATAACCGCACCGTGAGCCTGCGCGTACCGGGTGGCCCGGCCAATAGCCGGCATATCGAACACCGCATCTGCGGCGCCGACGCCAACCCCTATCTGGCGGCGGCCGCCATCCTCGCCGGTATCCACCGTGGCATCCGCGAGAACCTCGATCCGGGTAACCCGGTAGAGGGCAATGGCTACGCCCAGGCCAAGGAGCTGCTGCCCACCGACTGGCTCACCTCGCTGCGCGCGCTGGAGCAATCCAGCTGGGCCCGCGATGCCTTTGGTACCGCCTTCCTCGGCGTCTACCTGGCGGTGAAACGCGCCGAATACCGCCAGTTCATGTCGGAAGTCGGCGAGCAGGACTGGCGCTGGTACCTGAACCAGGCTTGAACCGGATATCACGTATCGATCCGAGACTGTTCCTGTAGGCGCGAATTCATTCGCCAAGCAGGCCAAGTGCCTGCCCTGACAGCCCCGGACATTTTTTCCAAAGGATCTACCATGACCGCTGCAATCAAACACCCGCTTCCTGCCGCCGAGCGCGCGCCTTCCTATTATTCCGCGAGCCTCAACGAGGAGACTGCCTATCCCACACTCGAAGGGGAGGTGAACGTTGACGTCGCCATCATCGGCGGTGGCTTCACCGGGGTTGCCACGGCAGTGGAGATGGCCGAACGCGGCTACAAGGTGGCGCTGGTGGAAACCCACAAGATCGGCTGGGGCGCCACCGGCCGCAACGGGGGACAGGTCACCGGCAGCCTGTCGGGTGACGCGGCCATGCGTAAACAGATGAGCGGTTTCCTTGGCAAGGACGTGGACGACTTCATCTGGTACCTGCGCTGGCGCGGCCACGAGATCATCAAGAACCGCGTCGCCAAGTACGGCATTCAGTGCGACCTCAAGCACGGCCACCTGCACGCAGCGATGAAGCCTTCGCACATGGCTGAGCTGAAGGCCTCTTACGAAGAAGCGGTGCGCCGTGGCATGGGCGACGACGTCACCCTGCTGGACGCCGCCGGCGTGCGTGAGCATCTGGATTCCGACCTCTATGTCGGCGCCATCAAGAACACCCGCAACATGCACCTGCACCCGCTGAACCTGTGCATTGGTGAGGCCAAGGCCGCCGCCAGCCTGGGTGCGCTGATCTTCGAGCACTCCGAGGTGCAGGACATCATCCACGGTGATCGCCCAGCGGTGATCACCAGCCGCGGCCGGATCAATGCCCAGCAGGTGCTGCTGGCCGGCGACGTCTACCACAAGCTGGAGCGCAAGAAGCTCAAGGGCATGATCTTCCCGGCCATGGGCGGTATCGTCACCACCAAGCCCCTGGGCGACCTGGCGAAAGAGCTCAACCCGCAGGACCTGGCCGTCTACGACTGCCGCTTCGTGCTCGATTACTACCGCATGACTGGCGATGGCCGACTGCTGTTCGGCGGTGGTGCCAACTATTCAGGGCGCGACTCTCGTGACATCGAGGCCGAGCTGCGCCCGTGCATCGAGCGCACCTTCCCGAAACTCAAGGGCGTGGAGATCGACTTCAAGTGGAGCTGCGCCATGGGCATCGTGATCAACCGCATCCCGCAGCTCGGCAAATTGTCGAAGAACGTTTGGTACTGCCAGGGTTACTCCGGCCACGGCGTGGCGACCACCCACATCATGGGCGAGGTCATGGCCAACGCCATGAGCGGCAGCCTGGAGAAGTTCGACACCTTCGCCCAGTGCCAGCACATCCGCGTGCCGCTGAGCGAGCGCCTGGGCAACCACATGCTGGCGGTGGGCATGTGGTACTACCAGATGCTGGAAAAGCTGCGCTGATCGATTTGTTGTGCGTCCTTATAAAGCCGGCCTCGTGCCGGCTTCTTTTTGAAGGGGCGATTTCAATCGCCAAGCCGGCCGGAGGTCTGCCTCTCTGGATATCCGGGGGCCGCTGCGCGTCCCTTGGCGAATGAATTCGCCCCTACACGTGAACTTTGCGAACGGCACCAACAAGAAGCCCCGCGTCGGCGGGGCTTTGGAAGTAGCTGATTACAGGTCGAAGTCGTAATCGGTGAGTTGCTTCTGCAAACGTCGTTCTTCGAGGTAGTTGTCGATGATGCGGCGCTTGGTCAGGTTGGTTTTCGCGGTTTCTGCCGGGGCTTCCGAGTCTTCGGCATCCTCGGAAACGAATTCTTCTTCGAGCTCGATATCGTCTTTGGCTGTGCTCATAAGGTCACTCCACAAAGCGGGGCGCTATTGGCGCACCTTATAAACGCAAAGCCGAGGCCGGTAAAAAAGATTTTTTCAATCGGATACTTGAGTGAATCAATAGGTTTTCAATCGTCAGAGGTCTTCGCCTTGTACTCGCACAGATCTTCGATGCGACACGCGCCACAGCGGGGTTTTCGGGCCACGCACACGTAGCGCCCGTGCAGGATCAGCCAGTGGTGGGCGTCCAGCAGGAATTCTTTTGGAACGAATTTCACCAGCTTCTTCTCCACCTCCAGCACGTTCTTGCCGGGGGCGATGCCGGTGCGGTTGCTGACCCGGAAGATGTGCGTATCCACCGCCATTGTTGGCTGGCGGAAGGCCGTGTTGAGCACCACGTTGGCCGTCTTGCGGCCAACGCCGGGCAGGGCTTCGAGGTCTTCGCGGTTGTCCGGCACGATGCTGCCGTGCTTCTCGATGAGGATGCGGCAGGTTTCGATGACGTTCTTCGCCTTGCTGTTGTAGAGGCCAATAGTCTTGATGTACTCGGACAGACCTTCGACACCCAGGGCATGGATGGCTTCCGGCGTGTTGGCCACCGGGTAGAGCTTGGCCGTGGCTTTGTTCACCCCGACATCGGTGGCCTGGGCGGAGAGGATGACCGCGATCAGCAGCTCGAAGGGCGTGCTGTAGGCCAGCTCGGTGGTGGGGTTGGGGTCGTCGTCGTGAAGGCGGCGGAAGATTTCGTAGCGTTTTGCGGCGTTCATCAGGAATCAGCGGTCCGGTTGGTCAGGCGGCGCGACAGTGCCAGTAGCGTACCGAGCAGGATAAAGGCTCCGGGCGCAAGGGCGAACAGGGGAATGCCATCGGCGCCGAACTGCAGGCGCCAGCCCAGGGCGGTGGGGCCCAGCAGCCAGTCGAAGTGGGTGAACAGGCTGGCGTGGCCCAGGACTTCCCGCAGCGTGCCCAGCAGCAGGGCGAGCAGGCTGAACGCCAGCCCCATGCGCAGGCCGTCGAGGGCGCCTGTGGATTCTTTTGCCGCAAGCTGCAGGCAGGGCAGTACCAACAAGTAGACGTAAGGGCCGAGGGCGCGGTGCAGTTCAAAGGCGCCGGCTTGCAGCAACAGGTTGGCCAGGTTGGCCAGCAGGGCGGCCAGCAGGAGGGCGCCGAGCCAGTAAGCGGCACCGCCCAGTTGTCGCTGTAACGTCGGTAGCGCCAGGCCGAAGAGCAGCAACATGGGCAGGCTGGCGAGTGCCAGGCCAACGCCCTTGATCAACAGGTCGGTGGCACCCACCAGCAGTGCGACGCCCATCAGGCCTATGTGGCTGGCTTTCATGGCGACTGGCCTCCGAGCAGCAACGGACGATGGTTGTCGAAGAACTGCAAGGCGTGCTGAGTGGCGCTGACCACCGCGCGGGACGTGATGGTGGCACCGGCGATCTGGTCGAACTGACCGTTGTCGGCCTTCACTCGCCATTCTGCTTCCGGATGGTTGGTGAGCGAGGCGTCGGTGAATACCTGCAACCAGGCACTGCGGGATGGCTCGATGCGGTCACCGATACCCGGCGTTTCGCGGTGACCGAGTACTTTGGTGGCCAGCAGGCGGCCGTCCGGGCGGATGGCCAGCAGCAGGTGGATTGGTCCTTCGTAGCCCTTGGCGGTGGCCGGTAGCAGTACCGCGACCGCGGTTCCTTCACGCGTGGCCAGCCAGGCTTGCGTGGGGGCCGGATTGCCTAGCAGCTCACTGGCGGGCAGGGCGATGGGGTGGGCAAGTGGATGGTTGTCATAGCTGCCGGGGGGCAGCAGATCGAGCAGGGCGCGCTCGTCGGCGGCCTGGCGCTCGGCGTCGATGCGGCCAGCCAGCAGCCGGTCGGTTGCGATCAACACGGCCAGGCCGGCCATCGCCAGCAGGATTAGCAACGTCAGACTGCGGCCGTTCATGGCTGCGCTTCCTGGTTGCGCGGAGCGTAGCGGTCGAGGGTGGGGACCAGCAGGTTCATCAGCAGGATGGCGAAGGCCATGCCGTCTGCGTAGCCGCCCCAGGTACGGATCACGTAGACCAGCAACCCGGCACCGACGCCGAACAGCAGGCGGCCGCGGTCGCTGGCGGCGCCGGATACCGGCTCGGTGGCGATGAAGAAGGCGCCGAGCATGGTGGCGCCGCTGAACAGGTGGAACAGCGGCGAGCCATTGGAGTCTGACCCGGAGCCGTTCCAGCACAGCAGGCTGGCGATGAAGAGCCCCGCCAGCAAGCCGACGGGTGCGTGCCAGCGGATGACCTTGCGTTGCAGCAGGAACAGGCCACCCAGCAGGAACGCCAGGTTGACCGATTCCGCGCCACGCCCGCCAACGCCGCCGAAGGCGGAGTGGCTGGAGAAGAGTTCGTCGATGGTCAGGCGATCATTGTGCTTGAGGCTGTCCAGGGCGGTAGCCTGGCTCCAGCCATCCACCAGCCCGCCGCCAAGGCCCAGTACCTGTTGCAGGGACTCACCCAGGCCAGGGTGATGACCGGCCGTGGGCCACTGGTTGAGCTGGGCGGGGAAGGCCACCAGCACCAGGGCGTAGCCGAGCATGGCCGGGTTGAAGGGGTTCTGCCCGAAGCCGCCGAACAGTGCCTTGCCGAACAGCAGGGCGAAGGCGCAGGCGCTGGCGGTCAGCCACCAGGGCGAGTAGGGCGGCAGTGCCAGGGCCAGCAGGGTAGCGCTGACCAGAGCGCTGCCTTCACCCAGCAGCGGCAGGTTGAACAGGGAGGCTTCGGTGGTGACGGCCTGCCCCAGTTGGCGGCGCACCAGGGCCTCGCACAGCAGGGCGACGGAAACAGCCACCATCAGTTGCAGCACACTGCCCCAGCCATATTGCCAGAACAGTGCGAGCAGGCCCGGCAGGCAGGCGACCAGCACCAGCTGCATGCTGGGGCGCGGGTCGAAGGCCGGGCGCGTGGTCATGGCGACGGCGACTGCTCGGCGAGGGCGCGTTCAGCCTTGGCCAGACGCTCGCGGGCCTGGGCCAGTGCCGCCGGGTCGGCTTCGGCCTGGCGCTCCAGCTTGCTGACGTCGGCGCGGGCATAGGCCAGTTCGGTCTTCATGGCACGCACGGCCGGGTCCACCGGGCGCTTGTCGATGCGCTGGAGGTTGGGCGGCTGCTTGCCCGAGGCGTCTTCGGCGGCATGCAGGACCGCTTCGGCGTCGGCCAGGGCCTGGCGCAACGGCGCCAGTTCGGCCTCATCGGCACTGCGCAGCTCGGCGCTTTTCAGTTCGGCGCGACGGCTGGCGAGGGCGATCTTGGCCTGCTTGAGACGTGCTTCGCCTTCACTGGCAGGCGCGGCAGGGGTGCCCTGGAGTCCATCCAGGCGCTGTTGGGCCTGGTCCACGGCAGCGCGCAGTTCGGCCAGTTGGGCTTGCTGTTCCGCTGTGGGGGATTCACCGAAGGCTTTTTCGGCCTTGCTCAGTTGGGCCCGACTCATGGCTGCGGCGATCTTCGCTTGCTTGAGGGCCGCTTCGTCCACGTGCGGGGTCGGTGCTTCCATGGCGGCTTTGAGGGCAGCCTGGGCCTGGTCATTGGCTGCGCGCAACTCGGTGACCTGGGCCAGCAAGTCGGAGGTGCCATAGACCTCGTACTGGGCCTCGGCCTTCTTCAATGCCACCTGGGCCATGGCTGCTTCGATCTTCAGGCGCTTCTGCTGGTCGCTCAGGCTTGGGGTAGCGGCTTTCTGCGCCTTCACCCGTTCGATGGCGGCCTGCACCGCGTCCGTTGGAGCAGCAGCGGTGCTTTGCTGGGCTTGTGCGGCGCGGGCCGCACGGGCTTCGCGTTCGGCCTGGCGGCGTGCTTCTTCCCGGGCCAGGCGGGCATTGCGGAATTCGAAGCGCTGACGGAACTGGTCGGCGTGATGACGCTGCGCGCTGGCGGCCGGTTCGGCCAGCGGCAGGATGTCGATGCAGTCGACCGGGCAGGGCACGACGCAAAGCTCGCAGCCGGTGCACTCATCGGTGATGACGGTGTGCATCTGCTTGGCGGCGCCAACGATGGCATCCACCGGGCAGGCCTGGATGCATTTGGTGCAGCCGATGCATTCGGCCTCACGGATGAAGGCGATCTGCGGCGGCACCGGGCCATTGGGGGCCTCCAGGGGCAGCGGCTGAACGCTGAGCAGGTCAGCCAGCGCGATGATGGTTGCGGTGCCGCCGGGCGGGCACTTGTTGATCGCTTCGCCCTGGGCGATGCCTTCGGCGTAGGGCTTGCAGCCGGGGTGGCCGCACTTGCCGCATTGGGTTTGTGGCAGCAGGGCGTCGATGCGCTGGATCAGGCTGGCCTGGTTCATTGCGCCCCCATGCCGTTGAAGCCGAGGAAGGCCAGGCCCATCAGGCCGGCGCAGACCAGCAACATGGGCGTGCCGCGAAAGGCGGCCGGCACCCTGGACTCATCCACTTGCCCGAGCAGGTCGTCGAACAGGGTCAACACCAGCCAGAAGCCCAGACCACCGCCAAGGCCCAGGCCGAGGGCTGCACTGAAGCTGCCAGTGCTGCCGATCAGCATGGCACCCAGCGCTGCACCGTTGGCCAGCAGCAGGGGCCAGAGGCCGTCCTGGGAGAGCGCTGGGCGCAGGCGTGCGAGCAGGCGCAGGCAAAGCCAGGCGAGCGGTGCCGCCAATGGCAGGAAGAGGAACAGTCGCAACGAATCGAGGCCCAATGGCGCCAGCATGAACTGGTCGAGCAGCCAGGCAAGCGGCGTGGTGAGGGCGATCAGTGCACCACCAGCCAGGGCCAGTGCCCGACTACGCGGCCGGCGCAGACTGTCGGCACCCAGGGGCAGGCCGAGAATGAGGTTGTTGACCAGCGCTGCACCGAGCAGGGCAAAGATGAAGTCGGTCATAAGGCGTGGCGTCGCCGGGCTGAAAAAGGGCCGCGTATTATCCGGAATGCTGCCGCAGCGGTACAGGGGCGCGGCCGAGGGGGCCAGTGTCCTGATACAAGGCTAGCTCAGGTCCATGCGGATTCGGTTGGCGGGCTTAAGCCAGTGATGGGTCTCGCTTCGCTCCACCAGACTCTACGTATTCGGTGCTCCTGAACAAAAATGCCCGCAGGAGCGGGCATTTTTGCTGGAGCCAGCGGTGTTACTTGACGCGCTGACCCGGCTTGGCGCCGCTGTCGGGGCTGAGCAGGTAGATTTCCTCGCCGCCGGGGCCGGCAGCCAGGACCATGCCTTCGGAGACGCCGAACTTCATCTTGCGCGCCGCCAGGTTGGCCACGTACAGGGTGAGGCGGCCTTCCAGCTTGCTCGGGTCCGGGTAGGCGCTCTTGATGCCGGAGAAGACGTTGCGCTTGGCATCACCGATATCCAGGCTCAGACGCAGCAGCTTGTCGGCGCCCTCGACGAACTCGGCCTTCTCGATCAGCGCGATGCGCAGGTCGACCGCGGCGAAGGTGTCGAAAGCGATTTCCGCCGCCAGGGGGTCTTTCTCCAACTCGCCATTGCCTTTAGGGGCGGAGGCGGCGGCCAGGTCTTCCTTGGAGGCGGCGACCATGGCTTCGATCTTCGCCGGCTCGATGCGGGTCATCAGCGGGTTGAAGGCATTCAGTTGATGGTCGGCGAGCAGGGTATCGTGGTCGTCCCAGTTCAGCGGGGCGACATTGAGGAACTGCTCAGCGGCGGCGGCCAGTTGCGGCAGTACCGGCTTGAGGAAGATCACCAACTGGCGGAACAGGTTGACGCCCGCCGCGCATACGGCTTGCACCTCGGCCTGCTTGCCTTCCTGCTTGGCCAGGGCCCAGGGCGCCTTGTCGGCGATCCAGGCGTTGGCACGGTCGGCGAGCGCCATGATCTCGCGCATGGCGCGGGCAAAGTCACGGTTCTCATAGGCTTCGGCGATGCTCGGCACGGCGGCCTTGAAGTCGGCGAACAGTTCTGGTGCGGCGTTCTCGGCCACCAGCTTGCCGGCGTTGCCCTTGTGGATGAACCCGGCGCAGCGGCTGGCGATGTTGACCACCTTGCCCACCAGGTCGGAGTTCACCTTCTGCACGAAGTCGTCGAGGTTCAGGTCGAGGTCGTCGACGCTGCGGCTCAGCTTGGACGCGTAGTAGTAGCGCAGGTATTCCGGCTGCAGGTGGTCCAGGTAGGTGCGCGCCTTGATGAAGGTGCCGCGGGACTTGGACATTTTCTGCCCGTTCACGGTCAGGTAGCCGTGTACGTTCAGCGCGGTCGGCTTGCGGTAGCCGGCACCTTCGAGCATGGCGGGCCAGAACAGGGCGTGGAAGTTGACGATGTCCTTGCCGATGAAGTGGTACAGCTCGGCGTTGGAATCCTTGTTCCAGAAGGCGTCGAAGTCCAGCTCCGGACGACGTGCGCAGAGGTTCTGGAAGCTGGCCATATAGCCGATGGGGGCGTCCAGCCAGACGTAGAAGTATTTGCCGGGGGCGTCCGGGATCTCGAACCCGAAGTAGGGCGCGTCGCGGCTGATGTCCCATTCCTGCAGGCCGGCGTCCAGCCACTCGGCGATCTTGTTGGCCACCGACTCCTGCAGGGCGCCGCTGCGGGTCCACTCTTTCAGCATGGCGTCGAAGTTCGGCAGCTTGAAGAAGTAGTGCAGAGATTCCTTGAGCACCGGGGTGGCGCCGGAGATAGCGGACTTCGGGTTCTTCAATTCGGTGGGCGAGTAGGTCGCGCCGCAGGATTCGCAGTTGTCGCCGTACTGGTCGTCGGCCGCGCATTTCGGGCAGGTGCCCTTGATGAAGCGGTCGGCCAGGAACATCTGCTTGTCCGGGTCGAAGTACTGGGTCACCGGGCGGGTGGCGATGTGGCCGGCGTCGCGCAGCTTGGTGTAGATGCTGCTGGACAGTACGCGGTTCTCTTCCGAATGGGTGGAGTGGTAGTTGTCGAAGTCCACCAGGAAGTCGGCGAAGTCGGTGGTGTGCTCGGCGCGGACGTTGTCGATCAGCTGCTCGGAGGTGATGCCCTCCTTCTCGGCGCGCAGCATGATGGCGGAGCCGTGGGCGTCGTCGGCGCAGACATAAACAGCCTGGTTGCCACGCATCTTCTGGAAGCGCACCCAGATATCGGTCTGGATGTACTCGACCATATGCCCGAGGTGGATGGAACCATTGGCATAGGGGAGGGCGCTTGTCACAAGGATTTTGCGGGGCTCGGTCATGGTGCTCGGCTACCGGATACGAAACAAAAGGGAAGTCGGCAACTATATAGGCCCGGCGCGATTTTTTCACGCCTGGAGGACCAAGCGGGCGGGTGGTCGGGTAGGATAGCCGCCTGATTTGCTCGGTCTTTATTTTGGAGTCCTGCCATGAGCACCGTTTCCCGCGCCCAGGTCGAAGCGACCCTGCGCCAGTTCACCGATCCCCACCTCGACCAGGACCCGGTCAGCGCCGGTTGCCTGCGTGAAGTTGACATTCAGGGCGGCAAGGTTCGTGTGCGCCTGGAGCTGGGTTACGCCGCCGGGCTGTTCAAGTCCGGCTGGGCGCAGATGCTGAAGATGGCCCTGGAGAACCTGGACGGCGTGGACAGCGCGGACGTGCAGGTGGATTGCGTGATCGAGGCGCACAAGGCGCAGGAGCAGGTGCCGGCCCTGGCCAACGTGAAGAACATCATCGCCGTGGCCTCCGGCAAGGGCGGCGTGGGCAAGTCCACCACCGCCGCCAACCTGGCGCTGGCGCTGGCCCGCGAGGGCGCGCGGGTTGGCATCCTCGATGCCGATATCTACGGCCCCAGCCAGGGCATCATGTTCGGCATCCCCGAAGGCACCCGGCCGAAGGTACGTGACCAGAAGTTCTTCGTGCCCATCGAGGCCCATGGCGTACAGGTAATGTCCATGGCGTTTCTCACCGACGACAGCACCCCGGTGGTGTGGCGCGGCCCGATGGTTTCCGGTGCACTGATCCAGCTGATCACCCAGACCGCCTGGGAAGACCTCGACTACCTGGTGGTGGACATGCCGCCGGGCACCGGCGACATCCAGCTGACCCTGGCGCAGAAGGTGCCGGTGGCCGGCAGCGTGATCGTCACCACCCCGCAGGACCTGGCACTGCTGGACGCCAAGAAGGGCGTGGAGATGTTCCGCAAGGTGAACATCCCGGTACTGGGCGTGGTGGAGAACATGGCCGTGCACATCTGCTCCAACTGCGGTCACGCCGAGCACCTGTTCGGCGAGGGCGGCGGCGAGAAGCTGGCCGCACAGTACGGCGTGGAACTGCTGGCGTCGCTGCCGCTGTCCATCGCCATCCGCATGCAGTCCGATGGCGGCAAGCCCACCACCATCGCCGACCCGGAAAGCCAGATTGCCATGATCTACCAGCAGATGGCCCGCTGCGTCGGGGCGCGCATTGCGCTGTCCGACCAGGCGGCCACCGCCATGCCGAACATTACGATCAGCGACGACTGACGTTCCGGCCATCCGGCGGGGCCTTTGCCCAGGCCTGCGCCGGACTGTAAGATTCGCGGTCAATTTTTCAGCCCCTGACAGGACGCCCGCCATGACCATCAAATCGGATAAGTGGATTCGCCGCATGGCGCTGGAGCACGGCATGATCGAGCCGTTTGTCGAGCGCCAGGTGCGTGGCGCGGACGATAGCCGAGTGATTTCCTACGGCGTTTCCAGCTACGGCTACGACGTGCGCTGCGCCGCGGAATTCAAGGTGTTCACCAACATTCATTCCGCCGTGGTAGACCCGAAGAACTTCGATGAGAAGAGCTTCGTGGATATCAACAGCGACGTCTGCATCATCCCGCCGAACTCCTTCGCACTGGCGCGCACGGTCGAGTACTTCCGCATTCCCCGCGATGTGCTGACCATCTGCCTGGGCAAAAGCACCTATGCCCGTTGCGGCATCATCGTCAACGTGACCCCGCTGGAACCCGAGTGGGAAGGCCACGTGACCCTGGAGTTCTCCAACACCACCAACCTGCCGGCGAAGATCTATGCCCACGAAGGCGTGGCGCAGATGCTCTTCCTGCAGTCGGACGAAGCCTGCGAAGTGTCTTACAGGGACCGTGGTGGCAAGTACCAGGGCCAGACCGGGGTGACCCTGCCCAAGGCCTGAGGCCGATCCGCAACGAAGAAGCCGGGCAATGCCCGGCTTTCTTGTGTCTGCGATAGACGTTCAACTGCGCGGGCTGCACCTCCACCCAGGGGGCGATGCGCGAGCCGAGCCTGATCCCAGGCCCGGTTTCGTAGGTTGGGTAGAGGAGCGAAACCCAACGTGTCTGCCCATCACCGCGCAGTCTGACGGGGCAGGCCGGGCCCCCACAGGTAAGCGAGGAGCATCAGGCGGGAGCCACCCATCAGCGCATCAGGGCACCAGCGGCAGGATGCGCTTGTGCTGGGTGTTGTCGTAGGTGCGGACGATGGTGGCGTACGCCTCGGGGCTGACTTCCTGGCCGTGGAGGAAGGCGTCGATTTCCACGTAGCTCACGCCATGGGCCTCTTCGTCGGGCTTGCCGGGACGCAGTTCTTCCAGGTCGGCGGTGGGGACCTTGTGTACCAGGGAGTCCGGCGCGCCGAGGTAATCGGCAATGCTGCGCACCTGGTTCTTCACCAGGCCGGAGAGCGGAGCGAGGTCGCAGGCACCGTCGCCGAACTTGGTGAAGAAGCCCATCACCGCCTCCGCGGCGTGGTCGGTACCGATCACCAGGCCGTTGTTGGCGTTGGCGATGGCGAACTGGGCGACCATGCGGATGCGCGCCTTGATGTTGCCGGTGACGAAGTCGCGGCGGGCATCGGTGAGTTGGTTCAGGTGGGTGACCTGTTCGGCCAGGCCGATCACGCTGTCGGCGATGTTGACGGTCTCTTCTTCATCGGCGCGGATGAAGTTCATCGCCACCTGGGCGTCCGACTCGTCGTGCTGGACGTTGTAGGGCAGGCGCACGGCGATGAAGCGGTAGCCGGCATCGCCGGTCTCGGCGCGCAGTTCCTCGACGCTGAGCTGGGCCAGGCGCCCGGCGGTGGTGGAGTCGACGCCGCCACTGATGCCCAGCACCAGGACCTTGAGGCCGGACGAGCGCAGGCAGCCCTTGATGAAGGCCTTGCGGCGTTCGATTTCGGCCACCAGGGCGGCTTCGTTGGCGAAGGGCGGAACAACGTCCAGGGCTTTGGCGATTTCTTGCTGGCGATTGCTGCTCATGTGCGGAGTCCTTACTGGGCGTCGGTGACGCGGAAAACGTGTTTCAGGTAGGTGACGAAGTTCTCGTCTCGGCATTGGGTCTTGCCCGGTGCATCGGAAATCTTCGCCACCGGCTGGCCGTTGCAGCCGGTCATTTTGATCACGATGTTCATGGCCTCGACGCCGGGGATGTCGCAGGTCAGGTTGGTACCGATGCCGAAGCTGACGTGGATGCGCCCGCGCAAGGCACGGTAGAGCGCGAGCGCGCGGGGCAGGTCGAGGCCGTCGGAGAATACGAGTGTCTTGGTCAGCGGGTCTATGCCGAGCTTCTCGTAATGGCAAATGGCTTTTCCCGCCCACTCCAACGGATCGCCGGAGTCGTGGCGCAGGCCGTCGAAGAGTTTGGCGAAGTACAGGTCGAAGTCGTTGAGGAAGGCCTGCATGGTGATGCAGTCGGTCAGTGCGATGCCCAGCAGGCCGCGGTATTCGCGTACCCAGCAGTCGAGGGCGGCGATCTGGCTGTCGATCAGACGCGGGCCGAGCTGCTGGTGGGCCATCAACCATTCGTGGGCCATGGTGCCGATGGGCTTGAGGTCGTACTCGCGCGCCAGGTGCACGTTGCTGGTGCCGACGAAGCGGCCGGGAAAGTCACGCGTGAGGATGTGCACCACTTCTTCCTGGACCCGGTAGGAGAAGCGCCGGCGAGTGCCGAAATCGGCCAGTTGGAAGCCTTCCAGTTCTTCGTCGGTGGCATTGGCCTTTAGCCAGTCGAGTTTGCGGTAGAGCTGCTCGCGAGCCTGGATCAGCCTGACATCTCGATAACGGTAGCGGTTGCGCACCTCGCTGATGATCGCCAGTAGCGGGATCTCGAAGAGGATCACGTGCAGCCAGGGGCCGCGCAGGCGCACGCAGAGCTGTCCGTCCTCGATGCCCAGTTGCAGGTAGCGCAGGTTGAAGCGAAAGAGGCTGAGGAAACGGGTGAAATCCGGCTTGATGAAGGGGATGCGTTCGAGGAAGTTCAACTGGTCCGGGGTGATGGAGATGTCCGCCAACTGCTCGATCTGGTAGCGAATTTCCGCGAGGTAGGGCGTCAGGTCTTCATCGTTGCGGCAGCGGAACTCCCACTCGACTTCCGCGTTGGGGTAATTGTGCAGTACCGCCTGCATCATCGTCAGCTTGTAGAAGTCGGTGTCCAGCAGGTTCTGAACGATGCGGCCGGAAAAGGCACTGTCGGGCATGGTTGGTTCTCGGCGCTCCGGGCAGACCGTGGAAAGGGCGCAGAATGCGGCAACGTGCCGGCGATGCGCAAGACAGTCCGTTGTAGGGGCGAATTCATTCGCCAAGGGATGCGTAGCATCCCTCTTCGACCTTGCAGGCCGGACCTGCGGCCCGGTTGGCGAATGAATTCGCCCCTACGGGTCTGAGGCCTGGGCAAAAGAAAAGGCGCCCGGGGGCGCCTTGAAATGTGATCTATGGAGTAAGTCCACTGGATCAGAGCGACGGGGCGGTGGGAAGTTCCGCCACCGCCCGATCATTTTTGCGGGGTCAGCATCAGGCGTTTGGTGCCGTAGACGGCATCGAGGTTCTGCGGCTGGAAGGGGAACTTCATGTAGCGCGCCTTGAGCCAGGCATCGATGCCGTCGGCGTAGTGCGGGCTGGCCGGGTTGCCGGACTGGCCTGAGCTGTTCATGCCGAGCATGGGTTCGGGCTGGCCGAAGTCGACGATGATGCGCATGGCCGGGATCAGCCAGGTGTCGAAGTCCTGTCCCCAGTGGTAGGCCGAGACGTTGAGGGTGCTGTGGTCGCCGCCGGCCGGGTAGGGGCCGCGATCCAGATAGCCCTTCAGGGCATTCAGGCCGGTGCGCTGGCTGGCGCTCATGTACGGCGCCAGTTGGGTGCTTTCGGTCACCCATTCATAGGTGTGCAGCTTGCCCCATTGCCAGGCCTTGCGGTCTGCGCCCAGTCGGCTTTCGGCGTAGCTGACGGCGGCAGCCAGGCTGCGCGCGAGGATGGCCGGCTTGTCCTCCGTCTGCGGGGTGCTGACGTCGTCCCAGAACGGGCTGTCGACGCGGCCCAGCAGGTGGTCGGCCTGGGCCGAGTAGGAGAGGTCGGCGGTCTGCACCAGGGCGCGCCAGGCCGGGCTGGTTTCCGGGCCGAGTTCGTCGAGGAAGATCTGCCGCGCGCTTTCGTGGAGGAAGGCGCCGTAGTAGGCGGCGTCGGCCGACGTGGGGCTGAGACGGCCGTCGAAGGCCAGTAGGCGGTCGAGCCCTTCCTGGGCTTTGGCGCGGTCGGCGGCCGGCAGGGCGTTGATGGCCTGCTTGAGCGGCTGGGTCATGCCCGGGTCTTGCAACATGGTCTTGAGCTTGGCCGGGAAGGGGCTCGTCTGGTCGTACTGCATGGCGATCATGCTCTGCCAGTCGTGCTTGCCACCACTGCCTGCCAGCTCGGCGATGCGTTCGGCGCGTTCCGGGTAGTACCAGGAGTTGGACAGCTGCACGCCGTAGCCGCCCTGCACGGTGCGGTGGTTGGCGGTGCCGAGCCAGCCCTGGGCCGGGTCCTGGTCGTAGGGGTGGAGCATGGGGTCGGCGTAACCGTCCCAGTCGTAGCGGCCATCCCAGCCAGGGGAGGGCAGCAATCCGCGACCTTCGCGGCGGTTCGGATAGCGGCCGGTGACCTGCCAGGCGATGTGCTTGGCGTCGGCATAGAGGATATTCAGGGCCCCAGCGCGGATGTTCCGGGTCGCTTCATGGGCTTCTTCCACCGACTGGGCACGCGACAGGGCGAAGAAGGCATCCAGGGACTGGTCGGCCTCGAACTGGCTGGTTTGCAGGGCGATGCCGTAGCCGCTCTTGATCTCCAGCGGCTGCAACGGGTGCTTGCGCTGCCCCAGGACGGAGTTCAGCAGCGGGCCGTGGCGGGTTTCGTAGATCACCTCACGCACCGGGCGCTGGCCCTTGATGAAGAAGGTTTCCATGCGCTCGCTGGCGGGTACCCATTTGCCATTGGCCTGGTAATAGAGGCGGCTGCCTTCGCGCTTGATCTTCTCCAGGAACAGGTCCTGGTTGTCGCCCATGACCATGGTCATGCCCCAGGCCAGTTTGCCGTTGTAGCCGGCGACCACGGCTGGCACACCTGCGATGGAAACGCCCGCGGCCTGGAATTTCGGCGAGCGGATCTGCACGAAGTTCCACACCGAGGGCATGGACAGCGGCAGGTGGGTGTCGTTGGCCAGGATGCTGCGGCCGGTTCGGCTCTTCTGCGGGGCGATGGCCCAGTTGTTGGAGGCAGCGACGCCGAGCATGTTCAGCGCGGCGATCTGGCCGGCGGCGTCGTTCAACGCGGTCAGGCCGGGAATCTGGCCGCCGAGCTGCAGGCCCTTGAGCTTCTCGGCTTCTTCGAAGGGCAGCGGCTCATCCGGGTAGATTGGGGTCAGCCAGGCCAGCTTGTCGGCGCCGACCTTCTGCGCCATGACCAGGGAGGCGATTTCTTCCTGCAGGTTCACCGCCAGGCCGAAGTTCAGCAGGCTGAACACCAGCACCGAGTCCTCCGGCTTCCAGTACGCCGGCTTGTAGCCGGACTCGGCCAGGTCCATTGGCAGGTTGTCGCGGTAGCGGTACAGGTAGGCGTTGACACCGCGGGCGTAGACCGCGAAGAACTCCTTCAGGCGCGGCGAGGCGTTCTTGTAAAGGATGTCGGCGCTCTTGCGCAGGTTCACCGCGCGCATGAAACGGTCGATCTCCAGCACACCGGGGCCGGCCATTTCGGCCAGGCGGCCCTCGGCCATCAGACGCAGGCCGACCATCTGGCTGAGGCGGTCGGAGGCGTGGACGTAACCAAGGGTGAACAGGGCGTCGTGGAAGGTGGTGGTTTCGATCAGCGGCATGCCTAGCGGGTTGCGGCGGATCGAGACGCTCTGAGCCAGTCCCTTGACCGGTTGGAAACCGGAGGTGGGCGGCAGGCTGTTGGAGTAGCGGTTGTCCAGCCAGGATTGGCAGCCGCTGAGGCCGATCATGGCGCCAGCGGCGGCGGCAACGCAGAACCGGGGAAGGAAGCGCTTGAAGGCTGGCAAAGCCATGGAACGGGCTCTCCTGAGAGGGGCATCTGATCAAACGCGCTACGTTAGTGAGCCGCCCCGCGCCGTGCAAGCGCCGTCCAGCCTACTTTTTCACCGCAGTCGGATTCACCTGTTCCACCAGCGCATAGGCGCGAACAGTAGCCGGACGGGCCTGGATGTCCAGGTACCAGCGTTTGAGGTTGGGGAAATCGTCCAGGTTCTGCTCCTGCCACAGGTGGCGGTCGATCCAGGGGTAGATGGCCATGTCGGCGATGCTGTATTCGCTGCCGGCGATGTAGCTGCGGTCCGCCAGGCGCTTGTCGAGTACGCCGTAGAGGCGCGCGGTCTCTTTCACATAGCGCTGGATGGCGTAGGGCAGCTTCTCCGGGGCGAAGCGGTTGAAGTGGTGGTTCTGCCCGGCCATCGGGCCAAGTCCGCCCATCTGCCAGAACAACCACTGCAGGCACTCCTGGCGGCCCCGCAGGTCCTGCGGGATGAAGCGGCCGGTCTTTTCGGCCAGGTAGAGCAGGATGGCGCCGGACTCGAACAGCGACAGCGGCTCGCCGTCGTCCGCCGGCTCCTGGTCGACGATGGCGGGGATGCGGTTGTTCGGCGAGATTTTCAGGAAGTGCGGCTGGAACTGTTCGTCCTTGCCAATGTTGATCGGGTGGACGCGGTAGGGCAGGCCGGTTTCTTCGAGGAACAGGCTGATCTTGTGACCGTTGGGGGTGGTCCAGTAGTACAGGTCGATCATCTGGAAGTCTCCAAGGGGTGTTTGCTCGGTCCTGAAACGAACAGGCCCGCACTAGGCGGGCCTGGAAAAGTGCGCCGGCGTCAGGCGCCGTGGCACTTCTTGAATTTCTTCTGACTGCCGCAGGGGCAGGGATCGTTGCGGCCCACTTCTTTCAGCGGGTTGCGCACCGGCTCCTGGTGGCCGTGGTTGCAATGCGGGCCATGCACGTGGTGCTGATGATCGTGGTCGTGGTCGTGGTCGTGGTTGCAGTTCGGACCATGGACGTGGGGTTCTTGACTCATGAAAGTTCTACTCCGGAATGTAACTGCCGGGGATTATCTCGCCATTGCGGCTGAGGTGCACGCTCTTGCCGAACATCAACCCGGTCTTCACTTCACCCTGGAGGCGGTACTTGATGGGCTCGTCGGGTTTTTCCAGGAGCTTCACGATGTACTTCATGTGGCGCCATAGGTTGGTGCGCACCGGGACATCGAACGTTTGGCTGCCATGGGCAGGCACGGTGAACCAAGTGCTGGATTCGCCTGACGCGAGCTTCACGTCATTGAGGTGAACGGTATAGACCAGCCCGCGCACTGGAAGGCTGACGTCGTTGGGATTGTCGATGCGAAAACGCAGCACGAACTGTTGTTCCAGCAGCTTGGCACGTACCACGTCCACCTTGAGCAGGCGCACGTCGGGGTCCTGGAAGCCGTCGCTGATCCAAGTGGAACATCCGCTGAGGCCCGAAAAAGGGAGGGCCAAGGAAAACAATAGGCTGAGAATTCTTATCATTTGCGCCTGGGAAAACATTGCAATACTCCAAGTGACGCTCCAGTGTAACAAGCAACTGCTTGGCCGCAACCTGTTGTGGGCCGAAAAAAACCTGCGCCATACTGCAGGACAATTCGGACAGGAGTGTGACCAATGGGGCGTTACGAGATCGCCTTTTCCGGGAAGCTGGTATCCGGTGCTCGACTGGAACTGGTGCAGGCCAACCTCGCCAAATTGTTCCAGGCGGATGCCCAGCGGATTGCCATGCTGTTCTCCGGGCGGCGCGTAGTCCTGAAGAACAACCTGGATGAAGCCGCAGCAGAGAAGTACCGCTCGACCCTGGAGCGCGCTGGCGCGCTGGTAGAGGTGGTGTCCATGGAGCCGGAAATCGAGGAAGTGGAACTGGCCCCGCCGCCAGAACCCCAGGTCCAGTCCGCGCCGGCACCTTCCCCGGTCCAGTCCGCCGCGTCGGGCCGTTTGAAGGTGGCGCCGCGCGATGAGTACATGGCCGCCTTTGTCGGGGTGGATGCACCGGACTTTGGTATCGCCCCGGTCGGCGCGGACCTACAGGACGCCAAGCCGCAGGCTACGGCCCCGCGTTTCGACCTGTCGGACCTGAGCTTGGCGCCAGTCGGTAGCGATATGGGCCAGGAAAAGTCGCCTCCGGCCATACCCCCGCCAGACACTTCCCATCTGCGCCTGGAAGAGCGCAAATAGAGTGCAAGAGGCCCGTAGTTTGCGGGCCTCTTCGTTGGTGATTCAGAAGTAACTCGAACAGCACTTCTTGAATTTCTGGCCGCTGCCGCAGGGGCAGGGGTCGTTGCGTCCCGCCTTGACCACAACCGTCGGGTCGAGGAAGTACCAGCGGCCATCCGTTTGGACGAAGGCGGACTTTTCACGATGACTGTGTTCGCCCGACTGGTCATGCCAGCGCGCGGTGAAGGTGACGAAAGCGTGCTCTGGCTGGCCGCCAAGGAGCTCATGGCCTTCCACCTCCAGGCCGAGCCAGGTACTGGAAAGGCTCCATGCGCGAATTGCATCGACGTCCAGGTCCGCGCGCTGGGCGGGCAGTGTGGTTTCCACCAGGTAGTCCACCAGCCCCAGCACATAGGCGCTGTAGCGCGAACGCATGAGTGCCTCGGCGCTGGCGGCAGGGTGGCCGGCGTGATGGCGGCCGCAGCAGACCTCGAGGAGGTTGCCGCTACCACAGGGACAGATCGTAGTGCTCATGGCTTACCACCAGTACTTGCCGAAGTTTTCCGGGTTGGCCCAGAACTTGGCGTTCAGCCAGTCGGGGACCTGCTTGTATTCGCGCAGGTCGTAGGTGAAAAGGGTCAGGGTCTGCTGGTCGCGGCGGAAGCGTTCGCTGGCCTGCAGCGCCAGGGAGAAGAAGTCGGTGTCCTGCCAGCCACAGGCGTTGAGGTCCGCGAGCACGGCTACCCGGCTGGCATTCAGGTTGCGAATGCCACCCAGCAGTTGCAGGCCGGTGCGTTTGGGAAGGTGTTCCAGGCAGTCCGCCAGCAGCGCAAGGTCGAAACGACACCCTGCCTGCTCCGGCGGCAACGGGCCGGCGGGGATCTGTATCACCTGGCAGTCCGGGTGGGCGGCAGCGAAGGCTTCCAGTGCGGGGAGGGGGCTGTTGCCGACCAGAAGCAGGCTGAGTGGGGCATAACGTTCGAGCAAAGCCGCGAGGGCTTGCTGGGGCGTGCGGGAAGAGAAGCTGTCAGTCATTGAAAATCCTCGAACCAGTGGGGCAAGACTAGCCTGAAGGCGAGACATGGCCTAGTGCTGGCGGTTTCCGGGGCTGGCGTCTTTACTCCCTATTTGTCGGTATGGGCCGATTCTAAGAGGAGACTCGCTTATGAGCATTATACGGACAGCTTTACCCCTGCTTCTTGTGACCAGCTTGCTGACCGGCTGCGCCGGCTTGCAGAAAACCGACTGGCCCAAGTGTGCTGCAGTAGGGGGTGTGGTAGGTGCGGGACTGGGTGCGATTGAAAGCAGTACCTATGCCGGCTGGGGCGCCCTGATCGGCGCAGGTACTGCAGCCGCTTATTGCTGGGTTCATGGCGATGGCGACGAAGATGGTGATGGTGTGCTTGATAGTCGCGACAAGTGCCCTGGCACTCCGCCCGGGACCCAAGTAGACGCCGATGGCTGCCCGCTCAAGGCAGAAGAGCCGGTGGTCGAAGAGGTGGTTGTCGAGCACGAAACCATTGTTGTCCGCGACCTGCTTTTCGCATTCGACTCCGCCAAGCTTGACCCGGCCGACGAAGCCAAGCTGGACACCGTTGCCAGTCGCCTGAAGAACGAAGCCCCCGACGCCAAGCTGACCATCACTGGTCACACCGACAGCGTTGGCTCTGATGCCTACAACCAGAAACTTTCGGAGCGCCGTGCTCAATCGGTTGCCGACTATCTGGTGAGCAGTGGCATCCCGGCTTCCAACATCCTCAGTGTGGGTGGTGCGGGTGAAAGTCAGCCGGTGGCCGACAACGCCACTAAGGACGGTCGTGCGATGAACCGTCGAGTGGAAATCCAGATCGACCGCTAAACCCCAGGGACATCCACGGCGTACGCCTTGTGCGCCGCGGTCTCCGGGTCTTTACTCCTGTGTTACCGGTTTGGCCGGTGGCACAGGAGAATCATCATGGGCAAGCAGCTTCCCCGGGTTGCGATTTCCGTTCTTCTGGTCAGCAGTTTCCTGTCTGGTTGCGCCTCTACGTCCAGTGACGGCAGTGCGGCGTTGAATCAGGGGAATTGGCCAATCTGTAGTCTGATCGGCGGCCTGGTGGGCGGTGGCCTGGGTGCCATCGAGAGTTCCGCATGGGCAGCCGGCGGTGCCGCAGCGGGCGCGATTGCCGGTGGACTCATCTGTTATGCCCAGGATGGCGATGCCGATGGCGACGGCGTTTTCGATCGCCGTGACAATTGCCCAAACACACCATCCGGTTTGACTGTCGACTCTCGCGGTTGCCCGGAACGGACCTACCCGCAAGCGCCTGTCGAAGCCCCGCCACCCCAGGATGAAGTGATCGTTCTCAGCGACATGGGCAATGTGCTCTTCGCGTTCGATTCCGCCGAGCTGACCTCCACAGCCAAGGAGCAACTGGTGGCCATTGCCAACCGCCTGACCGGTGCCAATCTGCTTAGCGTCAAGGTGGTAGGCCACACCGACAGCACCGGGTCCGACGCTTACAACCAGGGATTGTCCGAGCGCCGGGCACAGAGTGTGGCGGACTTCCTGGCGAGCGAGGGCGTACCGGCCGGCAAGTTGACGGCTGAGGGCATGGGCGAAAGCCGGCCGGTGGCAGACAACGGAACGGATGCCGGACGTGCGCAGAATCGCAGGGTGGAAATCCATGTTGATCGCTGAATGACGCTTACGCCCGAAACCTAGGGGCCGGCCCCAGCCCCACGCTTATCCCGGCGACGCTCTGGTGCGCCGCCGGCCTTCGGCGTATGTTCCGCAAAACTAAAACAATGCTAGGGGGAAGGCATGCGTCTAATCATGGGGCTGGGCAAGCTGGTTGCCCTGTTGTTCTGGCTGGTGGTGATTGCCAATCTGATCTCACCTTTCGCCAGGCCGTTCGAGATGCTGCTAAACGGTGCTGGGGGGTTGTTGATCCTGGTACACCTGCTGGAAATCATGCTGTTCAATTCGCTGCTTCGTGGCCGAGCCAGTCCCTGGCTGGATCGCATGCAACTGCTCCTGTTCGGAGTTTTTCACCTGCTCAGCATTCCACGTCACGCCGCCAAGGAGGCCGTTCATGCGTAAGTTTTGCCTGCTGGCGGCCCTTGTCGCGCCGATGGCTTTGGCCCAGGGCCAGGTGAAAGTGGATGCCCACAACTTCCTCAAGCTACCGCAGAGAGTAGGCAGTCTCAGCCTCGATCAGGTCGAGGTTGCCGACCACGCTACGCTGCTGATCCCGGCCGGTGTCACCGAACTGAAGATCGGTGAACTGCGCATGGGGCGTGACGCGCGTCTCGGCATCGCACCATCCGCGCAGGCGTTCCGCCTGGAAGTGCAGCGAGGAGAGATCGGTACGGGTAGCCATATCACGGCATCGGGTGCGGCCGGCAGCATGAACAGGCCGGCCAGCGCTGGCCGTAACCTCGATTTGCGCCTGGTGGATGTCCGAGTGGACGAGATCACCCTGGACGTGCGTGGCGGCATAGGCGCGCCCGGTCGTCCGGGGCTGGATGGCGCCAATGGAGATGCGGCCGGTTGTCTGTGGGGCCAGGCAGAGCGTGGCTGGGATGGCCAGCCCGGCGAGAATGGTGAAACGGGTGGCGCCGGTGGCCAGGTGCGTCTGGAAGTGCCTGAAACCTTCCCGGTGGAGCAGGTGCGCGTCCGACTGGAAGGCGGCGCCGGTGGTGCGCCGGGCGAAGGGGGCGCGGGTGGGCATGGCGGTGCCAGCAAGGGCTGTCTGCTGTACAAGGCTGACGGCGCCAGGAGTGGACGCGCCGGGCAGTCCGGCCACCCCGGTGCTGCCGGCGCCACTGGCAGCCTCAAGGTCGTACGTTTCTGAACGAGAGATGGCGCACAGGGACGTGCGCCGGAATTCAGAAGCTGGGGCGGATGGCGACAATCGTCACCAGCGCCAGCCCGATCAGCAGATTGAACCCCACCACCCGGCGGATGCGACCCAGCACCGCACCACCCTCCGGCCAGTTCTCGGCATTCACCGCCGTGCGCAGCTGCGGCAGCAGCAGGGCGCTGACCCGCAGGAACAGCGCCAGCATCGCCACGTACAAACCGATCATCATGTGCACGTAGCGCGGCGCCGCTTCCATGCTGGCGTACGACAGGTGCAGCATACCGACCCCGGTAAAGGGCAGTACCAGTACCGCCGGCCATACCCATTGGAAGAAGCGGCGGAACACTTCCAGCCACAGGCGTAGCCGGGCTGGGGGCTCCAGGGTGGTGACGGCGGATGGCCGCAATATCATCCAGGCGAAAAACATGCCGCCGACCCAGATCAGGGCGGCCAGCAGGTGCAGGGCATAAAGGGCAGCGTGGGCAGTCATCCGGTGAACTCCATTCGGCGGGCAAAATAAGGCGCGCTATCATAGCTGCCCTGTTAAAGTACTGAAAATTTATCCAGCTCCCGCCTTCATCACTGTCCATGCTCAGCACCGAACTCAAGTCCCAGATCCAGGGCGCCTACAGCCGTTTTCTCGAAGCCAAGGGGCTCAAGGCCCGCTATGGCCAGCGCCTGATGATCGCCGAGGTGGCCAAGGTGCTGGGCGCTATCCCCGTCGACGACGAAGGGCATCGCGAGGGCGAGCCCGCCGTGGTAGCGGTGGAGGCGGGGACGGGTACCGGCAAGACGGTGGCCTACAGCCTGGCGACCATTCCTGCCGCCAAGGCTGCGGGCAAGCGCCTGGTGATTGCCACCGCCACCGTGGCCCTGCAGGAGCAGATCGTCCACAAGGACCTGCCCGACCTGATGCGCAACAGCGGCCTCAACTTCAGCTTCGCCCTGGCCAAGGGCCGTGGTCGCTACCTCTGCCTGTCCAAGCTCGACATGCTGCTCCAGGAAGGCCAGGCGCAGAGCGCCACGGCGCAGTTGTTCGAAGACGAAGGTTTCAGGATCGACGTCGATGAGAAGGGCCAGAAGCTGCTCAACCAGATGATCGAGCGCCTCGCCGGCAATCGCTGGGACGGTGATCGCGATTCCTGGCCTGAAGCCATCGAGGACCCGGATTGGGCCCGTGTCACCACTGACCATAGCCAATGCACCAAGCGCCATTGCCCGAACTTTCAGCAATGCGCCTTCTATAAGGCGCGGGAAGGCATGACCAAGGTGGATGTGATCGTCACCAACCACGACATGGTGCTGGCGGACCTGGCCCTGGGCGGCGGTGCCGTGCTGCCGGACCCGCGCGACACGCTTTATGTATTCGACGAAGGCCACCACCTGCCGGACAAGGCCATTGGCCACTTCGCCCATTACACCCGCCTGCGCTCCACCGCCGACTGGCTGGAGCAAGTAGCCAAGAACCTGACCAAGCTGTTGGCGCAGAACCCCTTGCCGGGTGACTTCGGCCGCCTGATGGAAGGCCTGCCGGAACTGGCGCGGGAGATCCGTACCCACCAGCAGTTCATGTTCAACGCCTGCGAGGAAATCGCCGACTTCCGTGCCGGTGAGGACATGGAAGGTCGCGACCGCCCGCGGCACCGATTCGAGGCTGGCGTCGTACCCGAGCACCTGCGGGAACTGGGCATCGAGTTGAAGAAGGGCTTCTCCAGGCTGCACGACGTCTTTACGCGGCTCACCGAACTGCTCAAGGAAGCCATGGACGGTGAAGCCAGCATCGGCATCGCCAGCCACCAGGCCGAGGAGTGGTATCCGCTGTTCGGCAGCTTGCTATCCCGCGCCCAGGGCAACTGGGAGCTGTGGACCGCCTTCACCGCCGAAGACCCGGAAGACAGCCCGCCGATGGCGCGCTGGCTGACTCTGGCCGAGAGCGGTGCATTGCATGATATCGAGGTCAACGCCAGCCCGATCCTGGCGGCGGAGACCCTGCGTCGAAACCTGTGGAACGTGGCCTACGGTGCCTTGGTAACCTCCGCCACCCTGACCGCCCTGGGCAAATTCGACCGCTTCCGCATGCGCGCCGGGCTGCCCAAGGTTGCCGTCACCGCCGTTGTGCCGAGCCCGTTCCATCATGCCGATGCCGGTTTGCTGCGGGTGCCTGATCTCAAGGCCGACCCCCGCGATGCCGCTGTCCACACCGCGGCTATCGTCCGTGAGCTGCCTGGCCTGGTAGAGGGTGCGCGCGGCACCCTGGTGCTGTTCGCCTCGCGCCGGCAGATGCAGGACGTGTTCGAAGGCCTTGAGCGTGACTGGCGAAAGCGCGTGCTGATCCAGGGCAACCTGTCCAAGCAGGAAACGCTGAACAAACACAAGGCTCGGGTGGACGATGGCGAGCCCAGCGTGCTCTTCGGCTTGGCCAGCTTCGCCGAGGGCGTCGACTTGCCGGGCGCCTATTGCGAGCACGTGGTGATCGCCAAGATTCCCTTCGCCGTGCCGGACGATCCGGTGGAAGCGGCGCTGTCCGACTGGATCGAGGCTCGAGGCGGCAACCCCTTCATGGAGATCGCCGTGCCCGATGCCTCGTTGCGCCTGGTACAGGCATGCGGTCGACTGCTGCGTACCGAGGCAGACCGCGGCACTATCACCCTGCTGGATCGTCGAGTGGTCACCCAGCGTTACGGTCGCGCCATCCTGGATGCCTTGCCGCCGTTTCGTCGCGAGATCGCCTGAGCGCTCTGAGCTCGACAGCGCGCCCTTGACGCTGTGCTCCCCCCATCTGCGATGATGCCGGGGTTTTGCGGGTGCCCCGTGGCATCCGCCTCGCCCGCTTCGTATTGTCGCACCCATGGCGAGAGACGAACTTACTGCGGTCTATGCACTGCATTCTCTTGGGAACTCCGGTCCGATGCTTTCGACATCCAAACACCCCCTTGTGCTGGCCATCCTTCTCGGGCTGTCGGGAATCCCCCTGGCTGCCCAGGCAGAGACCCTGTTCAATTTTGTCCGTCCGCTGGACGCCGTGCAGGTGACCACCCAGGACGCCAGCCTGCCGAGCGTCACCGCCGAATCGACCGCCGATGGTGAGATCCTGCGCCGGCTCACTTTCAACGTCGCCGAGAAGCCCAGCCTGCGCCTGACTCCGCAGAGCGGCAGCTGGGACTGGTCCAAGGCTGAGGCCATGAGCCTGCGTATCCAGAGTGCGCAAGACTGGGCGATCACCCTGGACGTTGCCATCGAGAGCACCGACGGCAAGGTCCTGACCACCCAGGTGGCGCTGCCGGCCGGCCCGGCGCAGACCCTGCTGGTGCCCCTGACCGCCACTTCGCCCAATGCCCATGGCATGCGCGCAGCACCTCCAGTGCCCTGGACCCGCGACGGCCAGCGCTCGCTGCCTGCCACGTTGGTCAATGGTGAGTTGGATCGCAGCAAGGTCGCGTCCGTGACCCTTTCCCTGAACCAGCCGAACGCCGCCCAGAACGTGCTGCTTGGACGCTTCGGCACGGTGGAGGACGACCAGCAGGATGCCCTCTATGACGGCCTGATGGACGCCTATGGCCAGTACGCCCGCGCTGATTGGCCGGGCAAGGTGAAGAATGACGAGCAACTGAAGAAGGGCGCCGAGGACGAGGCGAAGCAACTCGCCGGCTGGACGGCCAAGCTTCCGCAGCAGGATGTCTATGGCGGTTGGCTGGGCGGTGAAACCTTCGAAGCCAGCGGCTTTTTCCGGCCGGAGAAGCGCAATGGCCGCTGGTTTCTGGTGACGCCGGAAGGCCATCCGTTCTTCTCCCTGGGCGTGAACGCGGTGACCCCCGGCCTGAGTCAGACCTACGTCGAGGGCCGCGAAGCCATGTTCAAGGCGCTGCCCAAGGACAACGAGCCCCTCGCCACTCACTTCGGCAAGGGGGACGACCGCGCCGAAACCGACGCCAACAAGGGCCGCGCCTTCAACCAGGGGCGTTGGTACGATTTCTATGGCGCGAACGTCGAGCGCACCTATGGCGGCAATGATCCTCAGCGTTGGATCAGCCACAGTCTCGACCGTCTCAAGGCCTGGGGCTTCAATACTGTCGGCAACTGGAGTGATCCGGCCTTCAACAACAGCCAGCGCATGCCCTACACCTTGCCGCTCTCCATTCATGGTGACTACGCCACCATCAAGACCGGTTTCGATTGGTGGGGCGGCATGCCCGATCCCTTCGACCCGCGCTTTGCCATGGCGGCGGAGCGAGCCATTGCCATTGCCGCCCGGGACCACCGTGACGACCCCTGGCTGCTTGGCTTCTTTGCCGATAACGAACTGGCTTGGGGCGGCCACGGTGAAGACCCGAAAGCCCGCTACGCCCTGGCCTATGGCACCCTGCGCCTGACCACCGACGTGCCCGCCAAACGCGCCTTCCTCAAGCAATTGCGCGACAAGTACCGCAATCAGGCGGGTCTCTCCAAGGCCTGGGGCATCGAGCTGCAAGCATGGGAGCTGATGGAGGACCCGGGTTTCGAACCGCCGTTGCCGAATCCCGAGCACCCGGCCATCGAGGAAGACTTCCAGCGTTTCCAGCGCTTCTATGCCGACACCTACTTCAAGACCATCGCCGACTCGATGAAGTGGCATGCGCCCAATCACATGCTGCTGGGGGGGCGCTTCGCTGCCACCGTGCCTGAGGCCATCGAGTCCTGCGCGCAGTACTGCGATGTCATCAGTTTCAACCGCTACACCCGCGAGCCGCAGCATGGCCTGGACATGGACCTGCTGCGTCGTCTGGACAAGCCGCTGATGATCACCGAATTCCACTTCGGCTCCCGTGACCGCGGCCCGTTCTGGGGTGGCGTTTCGGAGGTCTACAAGGAAGAAGAACGCGGCGCGGCCTATGCCAACTACCTGAAAAAGGCCGCCGAGGAACCGCTGATTGTCGGCGCTCACTGGTTCCAGTACCTCGATCAGCCTGCTACAGGTCGCCTGCTCGATGGCGAGAACGGTCACCTGGGGCTCGTCGCCATCACCGACCGTCCCTGGCAGGGATTTGTCGATGCAGTGCGCAGGGCCAACCTGGGCCTGGCAGCTGATATCAACAAGCTGGTAGAGCCGAAGGAGCCGGCCAAGCCTGCGGCAACGCAGAAACCGGCCGCGCCAGTGAAAGAGGCCAGTCAACCCAAGGACGCACCGGCGGATCAACCCAAGGCCGAGGAGCCCGCCCAGCCGGCGGCGCCCCAGCAGGAGGAAGCCGGGAAGCCCTGATGGGCGACCCGTCTTCGGCACGATTCACAAGGGGCGGCAAGGCTGGAACAATGACGCCTCCATTAGTTTTTCAGGAGCAACCCGGTGCAGACCCAGGGCTATTTCGACTTGCGCTTCGAGGCGGCGAGAGACGCGTTCGCCGAACTCTTCGCTGACCCGCAGGAGCGCGGTGCCGCCCTTTGTGTGCAGGTGGGGGGGGAGACGGTACTCGACGTCTGGGCAGGTGTGGCCGACAAGGATGGCCAGGAAGCCTGGCACAGCGACACAATCCTCAACCTGTTCTCTTGCACCAAGACCTTTGCGTCAGTGACCCTGCTGCAGTTGGTAGGGGAGGGCAAACTGGACCTGGACGCCCCAGTGGCGCGCTATTGGCCCGAGTTCGCCGCCGCCGGCAAGGAAGGCATCAGTGTGCGTCAGCTGCTCTGTCATCGCTCCGGCTTGCCGGCGATTCGAACGGCGCTGCCGGCTGAAGCACTCTACGACTGGGACGCGATGACCGCCGCCCTGGCTGCTGAAGAGCCCTGGTGGACGCCGGGACAAGCACACGGTTATGCACCCATCACCTACGGTTGGCTGGTAGGCGAGCTGATTCGTCGTGCCGATGGCCGTGGTCCGGGGGAATCCATCGTGGCGCGTGTCGCCAAACCCTTGGGACTGGATTTCCACATCGGCCTGGCTGATGAGGAATTCCACCGCGTGGCCCACATCGCCCGCGCCAAGGGCAACCTGGGCGACGCGGCAGCGCAGCGGCTGCTCAAGTGCATGATGACCGAGCCGAATTCACTCAGTACCCGCGCCTTCACCAATCCCCCGTCCATCATGACCAGCACCAACAAGCCGGAATGGCGGCGCATGCAGCAGCCGGCGGCCAATGGCCACGGCAATGCGCGCAGCTTGGCTGGCTTCTACGCCGCCTTGCTGGACGGTCAGTTGCTGGACTCGGAATTGCTCTCCGAGCTGACTCGGGAACACAGCCAGGGCGAAGACCTGACCCTGCTGACTGCCACCCGTTTCGGCCTCGGCTGCATGCTCGACCAGCCGGACGTGGCCAACGCCACTTACGGCCTGGGCCGTTACGCCTTCGGCCATCCCGGTGCGGGTGGCTCCACCGGCTTCGCTGATCCGGAGCGCGAACTGGCGTTCGGCTTCGTCACCAATACTCTCGGCCCCTATGTGCTGATGGACCCTCGCGCGCAGAAGCTGGCGCGGGTGGTCAAGGACTGCCTGGGCTGAGCCACTCGTCAGATAGACTGTTTTTTTCTTTGCTGATTAAAGGCTTGCCGCCAGAATTTAAGCCAGATTGTGAAATTAAATCGCCATCACCCCGGTGTTGGCGTGCGGCCTTCAGCGACTACGGAATCCTGCCCATGAAGCTGTTCAAGATCTCCACCTTGATCCTCTGCATATCTGCGTCCGGCTGCAGCATGCTTGGCCCCCAGAAGGCCGAAGCCCCCGCCCAACCCGAGAAGGTTGCTTCTGCCAGCCACGGGTGGTGGCCGTTTGGCGGTGATGCAAAAGCCAAGGCACCGAAGGTGGCCAAGGTGGACGTCAAGGCCACCCAGGCATGGCTCGACCAGTACGAACCGCGCCTGCGTGCAGCCGCGAAAGACAGCAAGCTGGAGGTGGAGCGCCGCGAGAACGTGCTGGTGGTGATCCTGCCGGTGGACCCATCGTTCAATCCGGATCGCCCGAGCATGCTCCTGCCCATTACCCTGGGCCCGATTACCAGAGTGGCCAAGCTGGTGGAAGGTGATCCCAAGACCGCGGTGCTGGTGCTCGGCCACGCCGATACCTCCGGCAAGGATGAGACCAACCGCAAGATCAGTCAGGAGCGTGCCCAGTCCGTGGCCGCAATCTTCCGCCTGAGCGGCCTGCAGCGTGATCGCCTCTCCCTCAAGGGACTGGGTTCGGATATGCCGCGCGCGGCCAATGACAGCCAGCAAGGTCGTTCGCTCAATCGTCGTGTCGAGATGGTCCTGACGCCGCAAGCCACACTGGTTGCGCTGCTCGCCCAGTACAACACGCCGGCCAAGCCGGAGCAGTCGGGCAAGGCCGAGCAGGTAGTTGCGGCAGATCAAACCAAGTAGGCCAGGCTTGGGTAAGCTATTGGCTTTCCGGACACAGGACCGCCAATCATGACCCAGACCCTGGCCGATATGCGCCGTGACTACACCCGTGACGGGCTCAGCGAGGAGCAGGCTCCCGCCGAGCCTTTCAGCCTGTTCCAGAGCTGGTTCGGCGATGCGGTGAAGACCGAGCAACTGCCAGTCGAGCCCAATGCCATGACCCTCGCCACGGTGGATGCCGAAGCCCGACCTCATTGCCGAGTGTTGCTGCTCAAGGGCCTGGATGAGCGTGGCTTCACCTTCTTCAGCAATTACGATAGCGCCAAGGGCGAGCAGCTCTCGGCCAACCCCTTCGCTGCCATGACCTTTTTCTGGCCGGCCCTGGAGCGCCAGGTGCGCATCGAGGGAAGGGTAGAGCGGGTGACTCCGGCTGAATCCGACGCCTATTACCAGGTGCGCCCGCTGGGTAGCCGTCTGGGGGCCTGGGCTTCGCCGCAGAGCCGGGTGATCACCGATCGTGTCGAGCTTGAGTCACTGTTGGCGCAGACTGAACAACGTTTCCTCGACACGGCGCCCAGTTGTCCGCCGCATTGGGGCGGCTATCGCCTGCTACCTGAGCGCATCGAGTTCTGGCAGGGGCGGCCAAGTCGCCTGCACGACCGCCTCAACTATCGACTTGTCGACGGTGCCTGGGTGCGTGAGCGCCTGGCCCCCTGAACAGGCTCAGTCCTGCGCCTGGTAGCGATCGGCCGCCTGGCGCAGCCAATCCGGAAGCTGGCGCCGCTTGATACCGGCCTCACGCGCCAGCGCCAGTTGCTCCAGCATAAAGGCCTGCTTGGCCTTGTCGCCTTCAGCCAGGGACAATGCGAGGTCGCGATCCATCCAGCGCTTGATGCGCACATAGAGCCACCAATGGAAGTACAGCCCGGCGGCGGTGGTGATCACGATGATGAAGTAGTCCATGGGCTAACCTTGGGTTACATGGGGCTTGGGAATATTCCCAGGCTGCTGTCAGAAAACTGAATTCCGGCTGAACGAACCCTGAGTAGTTTGCCTGTTCGAGTGACAGCCTCCGCGGCGCGGAGTCTAATGGATAGGTACTCAATCCTGGAGGAAATGCTATGCGTAAACCCGTCCTGCTGGTCGCCTCTTTCACGGCAGTGGCACTGGCATTGGGTGGCTGTCAGTCGAGCCTGACCGGTGACACCTATTCCCGTGACGAGGCCCGGCAAGTG
The DNA here is from genome assembly GCF_038440135.1 of Pseudomonas sp. OTU5201. Lineage (NCBI taxonomy): Bacteria > Pseudomonadati > Pseudomonadota > Gammaproteobacteria > Pseudomonadales > Pseudomonadaceae > Pseudomonas > Pseudomonas sp. OTU5201. Next base: position 54,655 of record NZ_JASATC010000010.1, read on the forward strand.
CAGACCGTGCGCATGGGCATGATCGAATCCCTGCGCCCGGTGAAGATCGAAGGTACCAAGACGCCCATCGGCGCCGGTGCCGGTGCGGTGGTCGGCGGCATTGGCGGCAGCACCATCGGCGGTGGCCGCGGCAGCGCGGTTGCAGCGGTGATTGGCGCAGTCGCGGGTGGCCTGTTGGGTGCTGCGGCTGAAGAAGGCATTACCCGTACCCAGGGTGTAGAAATCACCGTACGTGAAGACGATGGCTCGATGCGTGCCTATGTCCAGGAAGTCCAGCCCAACGAAATCTTCCGCGTTGGCGAGCGCGTGCGAATCTTGACGGTCAACGGCACCAGCCGCGTCGCCCACTGAAGCTAAGCTGTCCCAATCGGGACAGCTTGTTCGTTCCTGTCAAGTCCCGAAAAAAGAAGGCGACAGTGCCATTGGCCTGTCGCCTTCTGGTCTGGGCGCTTTCCGGCATTGCTAGCGTTTTGAAATAATTCAATCTATCGCGGCGAATCGATAGTAATGGATAATCGCTGGGTTTTTCGCTTGCCATTTCCGTAACTTGGAAGGAAATGGCGCTGACCTAGGGGAGATATGGATGATCCTGGCGCTCATTGTCGCGCTGCCTTTTCTCGGGGCGCTATTTCCACCACTGGCCGAGCGCCTTGGCCGTTCCGTGTGCGCGGGTGTTGCCGCGCTGGTGCCACTGACCGGCCTCATTCTGCTGCTGGCCCAGACCGACAGCGTCTTCGCCGGCCACACCCTGACATTCGTCCAACCCTGGCTGCCGGGGTTCGGCCTCAGTTTCAGCTTGCGCCTTGACGGTCTGGGCTACCTGTTCGCCCTGCTGATTCTCGGCATCGGCCTGCTGGTCATCCTCTACGCCCGCTATTACCTGTCGAAGGAAGAGCCCATGGGGCGCTTCTTCGCTTTCCTGTTGCTGTTCATGGGCGCGATGCTCGGCGTGGTGCTGTCCGAGAACCTGCTGCTGATGCTGGTGTTCTGGGAACTGACCAGTTTGTCGTCGTTCCTGCTGATCGGCTTCTGGGGCTATCGCTCCGACGCGCGTAAAGGCGCGCGCATGGCCCTGGCGGTGACAGGTGGCGGTGGCCTGGCGTTGTTCGCCGGGGTGCTGCTGGTGGGGCACATCGCGGGTAGCTTCGAACTGACTCAGGTGCTCGCCGCGGGTGAGCAGATCCGCGCCCACAGCCTCTACCCGGTGGCCCTGGTCCTGGTGCTGCTGGGCGTGTTTACCAAGTCCGCGCAGTTCCCGTTCCATTTCTGGCTGCCCCACGCCATGGCGGCACCCACGCCGGTGTCGGCCTACCTGCACTCGGCCACCATGGTGAAGGCCGGGGTGTTCCTGCTGGCGCGCCTCTACCCCGCGTTGGCCGGCTCCGACCTCTGGTTCTATCTGGTCAGCCTGAGCGGCTTGGCGACATTGCTGTTCGGTGCCGGCATGGCCCTGTTCCAGCATGACCTCAAGGGCTTGCTGGCCTACTCGACCATCAGCCACCTGGGCCTGATCACCCTGTTGTTCGGCCTCGACTCGTCGTTGTCCAACGTCGCGGCGGTGTTCCACATCATCAACCATGCCACGTTCAAGGCCTCGCTCTTCATGGCGGCAGGGATCATCGATCACGAAACCGGCAGCCGCGATATGCGACTGATAAACGGGCTGTGGAAGTACCTGCCGCACACGGCCGTGCTGGCGATGGTGGCGTCGCTCGCAATGGCTGGTGTGCCGTTGCTCAACGGCTTCCTCAGCAAGGAAATGTTCTTCGGCGAAACCCTGCAGCAGGACCTGCTGGGCAGCTTCAGTTGGGTGGTGCCGGCGGCAGCGACCCTGGCCGGGGTATTCTCGGTGGCCTATTCGCTGCGCTTCGTCCATGACGTGTTCTTCAATGGCGAGCCGGCGGCCCTGCCCAAATTCCCGCCCCACGAACCTCCGCGCTACATGAAGGTTCCGGTGGAAATCCTGGTGTTTCTCTGCCTGGTGGTTGGCATGCTGCCGGGCTACACAGTGGCGCCGTTGCTGGCCGCTGCTGCCTCCGCGAGTCTCGGTGGCACGCTGCCGGAGTACGACCTGGCGATCTGGCATGGATTCAACCTGCCGCTGGCCATGAGTCTGGTGGCGCTGGTCGGCGGCGTGCTCGTCTACGTGTTGCGCAAACCATTGTTCCGTTGGTATGCCGATCTGCCCGACACCGACGCCAAGGAGGTGTTCGAACAGCAGGTGCAGCATGTCACCCGGGTCGCCCGCTGGATTACCGGCTACCTGGAAAACGGCTCGCTGCAACGCTACCTGGCCTGGTTGCTGGGCAGCGCTGTGGTGCTGGTGGCGCTTTCCCTGGCGCCGCTGCCTCAGATAGCCGGTGCGCGTCCACTGACTCCGCTGGATGGCATTACCGCCCTGGGGCTTGTGGTGCTGGCCGCCTCGGGCGTGTTGACGGCGATCTTCCATCGCCAGCGGTTGATTTCGCTGATGGTTCTCGGCGTGGCCGGTCTGCTGGTCGCCTTGGCTTTCGCCCGCTTTTCCGCCCCGGATCTGGCCCTGACCCAGCTGGTCGTAGAAGTTGTGACACTCGTACTGCTGATACTGGCGCTCTATTACCTGCCATCCAGAACACCGGGCGAAAGCTCCAGCCTGCGCGGCCTGCGCGACTTCGTTCTGGCCTGCGGCGTTGGGGTGATGGTGGCGTTGCTGGCCTACGCCGTGCTGACACGTCCTTATGACGGTATTGCCGGGTACTTCCTGGCCAACAGTGTGTCCGGAGGAGGCGGCACCAACGTCGTCAACGTGATACTGGTGGATTTCCGCGGCTTCGACACGCTGGGCGAGATCACCGTCCTGGCTATTGCCGCCGTGGGCATCTTCGCCATGCTCTCGGGCTTGCACCTGACCAACCCCACCTGTGATCCCCAGGGACGTCGGTGGGCTCACGCCAAGCACCCGCTGATCCTCGAAACCCTGTCGCGCCTACTGCTGCCGCTGGCGCTGCTGATCTCGGTGTTCATCTTCCTGCGCGGGCACAACCTGCCGGGCGGTGGTTTCATCGCCGGGCTGGTCACCGCCGTGGCGTTGGTGCTGCAGTACATCGCCAGCGGCATCGCCTGGGTGGAACAACGCATGTCACTGGATTACCAGCGCATGGCTGGCACAGGTGTACTGATCGCCGCCCTCACTGGCCTCGGCAGCTGGTTCTTCGGGCGCAATTTCCTCACGTCCGCCTTCGGTCATTTCGAACTGCCGCTGGTTGGAGAATTCGAACTGGCCACCGCCATGCTGTTCGACCTGGGTGTCTATCTGACCGTTGTCGGTGCCACCCTGCTGGTGCTGGTCAACCTGGGGCGGGTGAGCCTGGCGCCTGCAGCGATCAAGGAGATTCACTGATGGAGGCGCTGTTCGCCGTAACCCTCGGCCTGCTTACCACCAGTGGTGTCTACCTGCTGCTGCGGGGCCGGACCTTTCCCGTGGTCATAGGGCTGACCCTGCTGTCCTATGCCGTCAACCTGTTCCTCTTCGCGATGGGTCGCCTGGTCGGTGAGGCGGCGGTGCTTGGGCGTGACGTGCAGTACGCCGACCCGGTTCCCCAGGCCCTGGTGCTAACCGCAATCGTCATCGGCTTCGCCATGACCGCCTTCGTGGTGGTGCTGGCCCTTCGCGGCGTTGGCGATCTGGGCAGCGATCACGTCGACGGTCGCACCGACGAGGAGTCGGCGCCATGATTCATCTGACGATCCTGCCCATCCTGATTCCCCTGTTCACCGGCGCGCTGCTGCTGGTGCTGCCGTCCAATGAGCGTTTGAAGCGCAGCCTCTCTGCATTCGCCACCCTGGCCCTGGTGCCGCTGGCGCTGCTGCTGATGCAACAGGCCGACGATGGCCAGTTGCGCGTCTACACGCTCGGCAGTTGGCAGCCGCCGTTCGGCATCGTGTTGATGCTCGACCGCCTGGCTGCGCTGATGCTGCTGGCCACCGCCGTGCTGGCCAGCGCCGCGGTGCTTTACGCCGTGCGTGGCGATGACCGCATCGGCCTGCGATTTCATGCGCTGTTCCAGTTCCAGTTGCTGGGGATCAACGGAGCCTTCCTGACTGGCGATCTGTTCAATCTGTTCGTGTTCTTCGAGATCCTGCTGATTGCCTCTTACTCGCTGCTGCTGCACGGCGGCGGTGGCGAGCGAGTGAGGGCAGGGATGCACTACGTGATCCTCAACCTCGCCGGTTCGGCGCTGTTCCTGATTGCGGTGGGCGCCCTCTATGGCATCACTGGCACCTTGAACATGGCCGACATGGCTCGCCAAGTGGCCGCTGCCGGGCCGGAGAACACCCCGGTCCTGGCCGCCGCGGGGCTGGTACTGCTGCTGGTCTTTGCTCTCAAGGCGGCGCTGCTGCCGCTGTACTTCTGGCTACCGCGTGCTTATGCCGCGGCCAGCGCGCCGGTGGCTGCACTGTTCGCAATCATGACCAAGGTTGGCATCTACTCCATCCTGCGCGTCTACAGCCTGGTATTCGGCCCCGGTGCCGGCGAGCTGGCCAACCTGGCCCAGCCCTGGCTCTGGCCACTGGCGTTGGCCACGGTGATCCTCGGTGCCCTGGGTGCGCTGGCCGCTACCACCCTGCAAGGACTGTTGGCCTACCTGGTGGTGGTGTCCGCCGGTACCCTGCTGGCCGCCATTGCCCTGGGCACGCCCGAAGCGCAGGGCGCGGCACTCTTCTATCTGCTGCACAGCACCTGGGTGGCGGGGGCGCTGTTCCTCCTCGCCGACCTGGTCAGCCGCCAGCGTGGCGCCAAGGCCGGCAACCTCGTCCAGGGCCCGGCGCTGCAGAATCCGGGCATCCTGGGGGCGGCCTTCTTCTTCGGCGCGATCGCCGTAGCTGGCTTGCCGCCGTTGTCGGGTTTCTTCGCCAAACTCTTGCTGCTCCAGGCCGTGCTGCCGGGCAGTGGGGCGCTGCCGTTATGGAGCGTGCTGTTGATCGGTGGATTCGTCAGCCTGGTGGCCTTGAGCCGCGCGGGTAGCACCCTGTTCTGGCGCACCGGCCATCAGGTGCTCGGCAGTGCCGAACTGGATAGTGGCCGGCTGTTTGCCACCCTGCTGCTGCTGGCTGGCAGCCTGGTGCTGGTCGCCTTTGCCCAGCCGCTGATGGATTACGTTCAGGCCAGCGCTCTGCAGTTGCACGACCTGAACCTCTATAGCGCGATTCTCGAGGAGGCCGGAGCATGATGCGTCGACTCTTCCCTCATCCCGCCGAGAGCCTGTTGCTGCTGTTCGTATGGTTGCTGCTGGTGGATTCCTTCGCCTTCGGCCACTGGCTGCTGGGCGCCTTCCTCGGCTGGCTGATTCCATTCTTTTTCCAGCCGCTGCTGATCGAGCGGCCCAAGCGCTGGCACCCGCTCAAGCTGATGCGTTTCCTGCTGATGGTGATGGGTGACGTGCTGGTGGCCAACTTCCAGGTGGCGCGGCTGACACTGGGGCGCGTCGAGGCACTGCGTCCGGCTTTCGTCGAGGTGCCCATCGAGCTGGACAACGAAGTGGCCATCAGTGTGCTGGTGAGCGTGGTGTCCCTGACGCCGGGTTCGCTGGCGGCCGACCTCAGTGCCGATCGCCGGACCCTGCTGGTGCATGGCCTCGATGTGCCGGACAAGGCGGCCATGGTGGCCGAGATCAAGTCGCGCTACGAGGCGCCGCTGATGGAGATCTTCCCATGCTCGCCTACGTGATACCGCTTTGCCTGGCCATGCTCGGCCTGGCGTTGTTGCTGGCCCTGGCCCGGCTCATCAAGGGGCCCTGCCTGCCGGATCGCGTGCTGGCACTGGACACCCTCTACATCAACGCCATTGCCTTGCTGATGCTCTATGGCATCTGGAAGGGCAGCGACCTGTTCTTCGAAGTGGCCCTGCTAATCGCGGTGCTCGGCTTCGTCAGCACCGTGGCAGTGGCCAAGTACATGCTGCGCGGAGACATCATCGAATGAGTGGCGAACCCTTGTCCCTCTGGGCGGAAATACTCGTATCGGCGCTGCTGCTGCTCGGCAGTGCCTTCGTGCTGATTGGCGCCTTCGGCCTGTATCGCCTGCCGGACTTCTTCATGCGACTGCATGGCCCGACCAAGGCCACCACCCTGGGTGTGGGCGGCGTGGTGGTTGGGTCGCTGGTGTTCTTCTCTGCCGATGCTGATGGATTGAGCCTGCACGAACTGCTGATCAGCCTGTTCCTCTTCATCAGCGCCCCGGTCAGCGCCTACATGCTGGCCAAGGCCGCGGTCCTGCAGCAGTTGCCCCTGGACCAGAAGACTCGTGGCAAGCCATGGAACCAGTGAGCGCTACAGTTTCTCCTGCTTGCTGTGCCTGTCTGGCATTGCGAGCGGCCGCCTAGACTGGCGCTTTTCCTCCGGAGGTGAAGCATGGCGCAGCAAGGTCGACTGGTGGCGGTGGCCTGCCTGGTGCTGGCCATGGCGCTCTGGGGCAGCTCCTTCATCGCCCTCAAACTGGCCTTCCAGGAAGTCGCCCCGCACTGGGTGATCTTCGCCCGAATGGCCCTGGGGAGTCTGGTCTTCCTGGCAGCCTGGCGTTGGCGCGGAGCCCTCGACTATCGCCCCGGTGACTGGAAGTACCTGCTCGGCCTGGCCGCTTGCGAGCCCTGCCTCTACTTCATCTTCGAAGCGCTGGCGCTGCAGTACACCAGCGCTTCCCAGGCCGGGATGATTACCGCGCTATTGCCGCTGCTGGTGGCGGTGGGCGCCTACGCGCTGCTGCATGAACGCATCACCCGCAGCACCTTGGCCGGTTTCCTCCTCGCCGTGGTTGGCGCGGTCTGGCTGAGCCTGGCCAGTGAGTCCGACGGCCATGCGCCGCAGCCACTGTTGGGCAACTTCTATGAGTTCCTCGCGATGCTTTGCGCCACCGGCTACACCCTGCTGCTCAAACACCTGTCGTCGCGTTATTCGGCATTCCTTCTTACTGCCCTGCAGGCGTTCATCGGCAGCGTTTTCTTCCTGCCCCTGGCTTGGGTCACCTCGCCGTTGCCGGAATCCGTCAGCCCGCTGGGTATCGGTGCCATGATCTACCTCGGCACCGTGGTCACGGTGGGCGCCTACGGCCTTTACAACTTCGGCGTATCGCGCCTGCCGGCCAGCCAGGCCACGGGATTCATCAACCTGATCCCGGTGTTCACCCTGGTCTTCGCCTGGGGGCTGCTCGGTGAGCGCCTGAACAGCATGCAGATGCTCGCCGCCGGCCTGGTCTTTGCCGGGGTGGCGCTGAGCCAATGGAGAAGCACATCCCCGACGCCGGCCGGCGTGCTGGATTGATTGCCTTGAACAGCCGCAAGCGCACGGCTGGCCTTTGCGAGGTGTCGACCGTTGACCATCCGGCCCGCCGGCCCAACGGCTCACTCCGCACCACGCGCTGTCCCTGGACCCCAAGCCAGGTTGTGTACGAAAAGTCGTCGAGCGAAGGTCAGGCAAGGCGCAACGACCATCGGGAGTAACAGCCGAAGGCTGGCCCGAAGGGTGAGCGCCAGCGAATCAGTCGGCCGAAGAAGCGCAGTTTACGCGTTGTAAATGAGCATTCTGATCGGACTCGCGCTCGAGGCCGCCTTCAACGCAGCATCACCGATGCGCAGACACTATCCGTACGCAGCCTAGGGATTCAGCCAGGCGAGCACCACATCCAGCATACGGTTGGCGAAGGCCCATTCGTTGTCGTACCAGGCCAGCACCTTCACCGGGTCACCCTGTACGCGGGTGTGATTGAGGTCCACCACGCAGGAAGTCGGGTAGCCATTGAAGTCGCTGGACACCAGTGGCAGCACGTTGCACTCCATCACCCCTGGCAGCAACTCGCGCGCGCCGGCCTCCAGGGCGGCATTGATTGCCTCGCGGCTGGTTAGGCGTTCGGCAATGAACGTAAGGTCCAGCAGCGACACGTTCGGCGTCGGCACGCGCACCGCCAGGCCATCCAGGCGGCCGGCCAGTTCCGGAAGGACCAGGCCGATGGCCTTGGCCGCGCCGGTGCTGGTGGGAATCATCGACACGGCCGCCGCGCGCGCCCGGTACAGGTCGCCGTGGCTTTTATCGAGCAGGCTCTGGTCGTTGGTGTAGGCGTGCACCGTGGTCACCAGGCCGCTGCGGATACCCACCTCGCGGTGCAGCAGCATGGCCAGCGGTGCCAGGCAATTGGTCGTGCAGGAGGCGTTCGAGACGATCTGCTGACTGCCCAACTGCTCGTGGTTGACCCCGTAAACCACCGTCAGGTCAGCACTGTCCAGCGGGTGGGATAACAGTACCCGCGGCGCGCCGGCGGTCAGGTGCCGCTCTACCTGCGCGCGCTTCTTCATCTTGCCCGAGCATTCCAGCACGAGGTCTACGCCCAGTTGGTTCCACGGCAGGTTCACGGGGTCGCGTTCGCGCAGCAGGTGGATGATCTGGTTGTTCACTTGCAGGCGTTCGTCGTGCAGTGCGACATGGCCGGGGAAGCGGCCGAACGTGGAGTCGAAGCGGGTGAGGTGGGCGAGTGACTCGAAGTCACCGAGGTCGTTGATGGCTTCGACGCGCAGGCGCTGGTCGAGACCCCGCTCGAACAGCGCACGAACCAGCGCGCGACCGATGCGCCCATATCCATTCAGGGCGATACGCAGCATGGTGTTCTCCTTTCCGGTTGTCCTTCATTCAGCTTAGCGATGAAGGACAAGCGAGGAGTCGCTGCACGGCCTCAGTCGTTGCGGGCGCCGCCGAAAGACGCACAGCCACGCTGCGGTTCGCCGTCCAGGCGAAGCTCGGCGGTCAGGTGCTGAACCGCGCCGCTCATGCTGTCGACGCAGCGTTGCGGCGCCACCCAGAGCTCCAGGCGCTGACCGTTGGCCTCGCTGGACAGGTTGAAGCGACCGTCTGGCAGCTGTTCTTCCATGTAGGGCAGGGCCAGGGAGGGTTGGCCGGGGCGGTCGAGCACAAGGCCCTTGCCGCTGACGCTGATACTCCAGTCCGGCTCATGGCCGCTGGCGCGCAACAGCAGGCGCTTGAAGTTGAGGTCTTCGCAGCCATGACCTTCGCGCTGCAGGCGGTAGAGAGTATGCAGGGCCAACTGGCCGTCGGCGCCTTGCACGCTGGTCGATCCCATACTGGCGCGAATGTCCGCGAACAGTGTGCCTGGGCCATCCGCAGAGAGGTTGGCCGCCTCAGGCAGCAACCCGGTGGCGCCGCTGTCCACCAGCGTAAAACGGCGTTTCTCGCCACAGGGGCTGAACATCACCTGGCCGGCGTCTACGCTCAGCTCACCCTGCAGGCGCACCAGGTTGGTGGCAGGGGCGGGGGCTTTTTCGGCGAACATCTGGCACGCGCCGAACAAGGGCAAGAGGCTGAACAGCAGGGGGCGGGCAAGGCGCATCACGGGTCTCCTTCAGGGAGCGGCCACGTTACCGGTGCAGGACGCCCAGCTCAAGGGTCGAGGGGGCAGATGATCCTGTGCAAGCGCGTCTATGAAGCTGCCCACACCAGCCATAGCGGGTACTGGTTGATCGCCGTTGGCCCCGTGGCTGTTGCAAGGAGGCCCTGGGGCTGGCGGCATGGTTGGAGGAGGTAGCGGAGAGGTGTCCACCAAAACTTGACCACTACAGACCTCGCTCGTCATCAGTGCCTTTTGAATACCCACTACAGCGGCTTCAGGATGGCTCAAGCCTCGCTGGCGCGAGTCACCCCTCGCCCTCTGGGAGAGGGGCGGGGGTGAGGGCAGTGTCAGCAAGCGAGAAGGCTTGGAAGTCCTGTGCTAAAGCGCTCCATTAATCGCTGCAACAGCTAAAGCAGGCATAGCCAATGAATTGGCCCCCACAAGGGTGCTACCCGTGCGCACCCAACTTCAGACTGAACTCCGCCACCGCTCTCTCATCGGCCTCGACCCGTTCCGGGACGAACTCGCGGAGAAATTCCACCCAGGTGCGGATTTTGGCATCGAGGAATTGCCGCGACGGGTAGAGCGCGTAGATGCCCAGCGGGAAGAGGCTGTAATGGGGCAGCACGCGCACCAGGCTGCCGTCCTTGAGGCCGCTGATGGCCGAGTACACCGGCAGCACGCCGACACCGATGCCGGCCTTGATCGCCTCGGTCATGGCGTCGGCGGTGTTCACCTGGAAGGGCGTCTGGTTGACGCTGACCATCTCCTGGCCGTCCGGGCCGTCGAACAGCCATTTGTCCAGGGACATCACGTTGTTCACCAGGCGCAGGCAGCGGTGCTTCGAGAGCTCCGAGGGCAGGCGCGGCGCACCGTGCTTCTCGATGTAGCCGGGGGACGCGCAGAGCACGCTGTAGGTGGTGCCCAGCTGCTTGGAGATGAAACCCGAATCCGGCAGCTCCTGGGCGATCACCACGGAAATGTCGTAGCCCTCGTCGAGGATATCGGTGGTGCGATTGGCCAGGGTCAGGTCGAAGCTCACGTCCGGGTACTTCTCGCTGTACTGGGCGATGGCCTTGATCAGGTAGTGCTGGCCGATGCCGGTCATGGCATGCACCTTCAGGTTGCCCACCGGCCGCGCATGGGCCTCGCTGGCTTCCGCTTCGGCTTCCTCGATGTAGCCGAGGATCTGCTCGCAGCGCAGCAGGTAGCGCTGGCCGGCTTCGGTCAGGGCGATGCGGCGGGTGGTGCGGTGCAGCAGGCGGGTGCGCAGGTGGGTTTCGAGGGTGGCGACGGCGCGGGAGATGTAGGACGTGGTGAGGTCCATGCGCTGGGCAGCGGCAGTGAAGCTGCCGGTCTCCGCCACGCAAACGAAGGCGCGCATGTTGAAGAGGATGTCCATGGAGGGTCCTGGCCCGGAAGGGAGGGCGAATTTTGTCACGAAGTGTGTCCGGGATTATGGCTGATTCAGTACACAATCCTTCATCTATCCGTCGCCTTATCGTGCTCGATGGCCGGGCCTAGAATCGCCGCCGATCCAGGCCCCGTGCCTGGCTACCCAGCATTCAGGATATGCCGCAGTGCACCGCAATCCTTGGCCCGGCGTCGCCCGCGCCAGTCTGTTCGCCGTTGTTTCGCTCCTCTGCGCTTGTATCGACAGTCAGGGCATCGCCCCCCAGGCCGAACGCCTGGACGCCGCCCGACTGGACCCCGGTTCGGCCATTCGCCGCGCCGAACGTGACGCCGCCTGGCCCAGCGCCCAATGGTGGCGCGTCTATGGCGACCCGCAGCTGGACGCCTGGATGGCGCAGGCCCTGGCTGGCAGCCCCAGCCTGGCCGTTGCCGCCGCCCGTGTGCGCAAAGCCCGCGCCCTGGCCGGGGTGGTGGAGTCGGCCGAGCAGCCGCAGGTGAACCTCGACGCCAACCTGCAACGCAAGCGCTGGCCCGACGACTACTTCTACGGCCCCGGTGAACTCGCCCGCACCACTAGCTGGAATAACACCAGCCTGCTGGGCTTTTCCTATGACCTCGACCTCTGGGGGCGCGAGCGCAGCCGCAGTCACCAGGCGCTGGACGAGGTCCGGGTGGCGGTGGCCGAGGAACGCCTGGCGGCGCTGGAGCTTCAGGGCAACCTGGTGCGCAGCTACATCCGCCTGGCGCTGCTGCACGGAGAAAAAGACGTCGCACAAGCCAGCCTTGCACAGCAGGAACACATCCTGCGTCTGGCTGAGCAGCGATTGCGGGACGGCATCGGCACGCGGTTGGAAGTCAGCCGCGCCGAGGCGCCCTTGCCGGAAACCCATCGGCAGATCGATTCGTTGAACGAATCCATCGCGCTCACCCGCAACCAGCTCGCCGCCCTGGCCGGCAAGGGGCCGGGGGAGGGTGAGCGCCTGCAACGACCGACCCTTGATCTGCATCGCCTGCCCAGCCTTCCCGCACAGCTGCCGCTGGAATTGCTCGGGCGCCGGCCCGACCTGGTCGCCAGTCGCTGGAAAGTGGCGGTGCAGGCGCGCGGCATCGAGGTTACCAAGGCGGGCTTCTACCCCAACATCAACCTGCTGGGCGGTATCGGCACCAATGCCACCCAGGGCGGCGTGCTGGATTTCCTGCGCTACGACAAGCTCACCTACAACCTCGGCCCGGCCCTCAGCCTGCCGGTGTTCGATGGCGGGCTGCGCCGTGGCCAGTTGGGCGCCGCCGCCGCCGAGTACGACCTGGCGGTGGAGCACTACAACCAGACGTTGATCGGCGCGCTGCAACAGGTGGCCGATGCCCTGGTGCGGATCAAGTCGCTGCAACAGCAGCAGGAACTCGCCGCCGAAGCCGTGGCGGCCGCGCAGAAGACCTGCGACCTCGCGCTGCTGGCCCAGCAGCGCGGCCTCACCGGCTTCGACGCAGTGCTGGAAACCCAACCCGTCCTGTTCCAGCGCCAGCTCCAGCAACAGCAGGTGCGCGCGGCCTCGCTCAGTGCGCAGGCCGACCTGCTGCTGGCCCTGGGCGGCGGCGCGCTGCCCGAGCCTGTCGGTCCGGGCGACGCCAGTCTGGCGCCGCGTGAACCGCGCCTGCGCTTTCTCCCCATGCCCTGAGGACCCTTCATGGTGCAATTCTTCAACCGCGCACTGGCCGATTGGGCGCGCAGTGACGGCCTGACCTGGGCCTTTATCTTCAAGGCCCTGCTCACTGCCTTTCTCGCCCTCTGGCTGGCCTATCGCCTGGAGCTGCCACAACCGGGCACCGTGCTGGTGACGGTGTTCATCGTCATGCAGCCACAGAGCGGGCAGGTCCTGGCCAAGAGTTTCTACCGGATCATCGGCACCCTGCTCGGGCTGACGGTGATGGTGGCGCTGATCGCCTTGTTCAATCAGGAGCGGGTGCTGTTCATGCTGTGCCTGGCCATCTGGATCGGCCTGTGCACCGCTGGCGCCGCACGCTATCGCGACTTCCGTGGCTATGCCTGCGTGTTGGCCGGCTACACGGCAGTGATGATCGGCCTGCCGGCCACCACCCACCCGGACGACGCCTTCATGCTCGCCCTCTGGCGCGTGCTGGAGATCAGCCTGGGCATCCTCTGCACCGGCCTGGTCAATGGCCTGGTCCTGCCGCAGAGCACCCGTACCGACTTGCGCAACACCCTGCACGGGCGCTTTCGTGACTTCGCCGCCTTTGCCTGCGAAGGGTTGGCCGGTGGACTGGACAGTGCGCGTTTCGATGCCAGCAATGCGCGCTTCGCGGCGGCCGCCGTGAGCCTGGAAAACATGCGCAGCGCCACCGCGTTCGAAGACCCGCACATGCGCATGCGCAGCGGCCGCCTGGCGCGCCTGAACAACGAGTTCATGGTGCTATCCACCCGTTTCCACGGCCTGCACCAGTTGCTCCGGCGCCTGGCTGTAGGAGCGAGCCTTGCTCGCGAAGGCACGGAGCCGGAAGCGTTCGCCAGCAGAGCTGGCTCCAACAGAGACGGAGTACTGGAGGCTCTGCAGCCTTGCCTCGCCGAAGTGTCGCGGTTGCTCATGCCGTTGCGCGACCGCCTGAGCAGCGAGGCCGACGCGGCGCAGCTCGCCATCCGCCTCGAGGCCTGCAAGCAGGAACTGATGCAGTTGATCCGCAGCGGCCGCGCGCAGCTTGCCATGCAGCAGCCCAGTGAAGCCCAGACGCTGGACTACGACACCGCTGCCGAGCTGCTCTACCGCTTCGCCGACGACCTGCACAACTACGCCCAGACCCACGCTTCGTTGCTGGACGATCACCACGTCCGCGAGCAGTGGAACGAGAACTTCCGGCCCCGCGCCAATGCGGTGGCCGCCGCCGTCGCGGGCCTACGCAGCAGCCTGCTGATCCTGTCGCTCAGTGTGTTCTGGATGGCTACTGCCTGGCCCAGCGGCGGCACCTTCGCCATGACCGTGGGCATGGTTTCCGCGCTGGCGTCTTCCTCCTCCAACCCCAGGCGACTGTCGCTGCAACTCACCCTGGGTGCGACTGCCGGCGCTTGCCTGGGCATCGTTCTGACCTTCTGCGCGTTGCCCGAAATCGACGGATTCGCGCTGCTCTGCTGCGCCCTGGCGCCGGTGGTCGCCCTCGGTGCTTTCCTGCTGGCGCGGCCGCAGCTGGCTGGCGCTGGCCTGGGTCTGCTGGTGTGGTTCAGCATGACCTCGATGCCGGCCAACCAGACCCTGTTCGACCCCCACCGCGTGCTCAACGAGTACCTGGCCTCGGTGCTGTCCATGGCGCTGGCGACTGCGGCCGCCGCCGTGCTCCTGCCGCCCAACCGGCCCTGGCTGTGGCGACGCCTTGAGCGTGACCTGCGCATGTGCGTGGTGCGCGCGGTAAGCGGCCGGATGAAGGGGCTGGTGTCCGGTTTTGAAAGCGGCACCCGCGACCTGCTGAACCAGGCTTATCTGTATTCCGCCGGACGCCCGGACGTGCAGCGCCAGCTGCTGCGCTGGATGTTCCTGGTGCAGGAAGTGGGGCATGCGGTGATCGAGCTGCGCCTGGAGCAGGCGCGCCTGCCGGCGCTGTCCTGCTATGCCGAATCCATGCCCTGGCGAAACGCCGTCCGCGCCATGGGCCGAGCCCTCGCACGCCTGTTTATCCAGCCTTCGGAAGCCAATCGCCAGCGCGCCCTGGCGACCGTGGAGTTGGCCATCGACACCGTGCGCAACACCGCTGAGCCCTGCGCACCGCAGTTCGATACCTCGCCCCTACGGCGCTTGCAAAGCTACCTGCACTTTATCCGCAGCTCGCTGCTGGACCCGCAGAACCCGCTGGGCGGTGATGAAGCACCGGTCCTTCTGCAAGGAGTCGCCCATGCCGCGTGAGATCGCCCTGCACGGCGTCTACATGCCAAGCCTGACCCTGCTGTTCCTGGTGGCGTTCCTGCTCGGCTGGGGACTGGACCGCCTCTTCGCCGGGTGCGGTCTGTATCGCCACGCCTGGCACCCGGCGCTGCTGCGCGTCGGCCTGTTCACCTGCCTGTATGGCGCCCTGGCGCTGACCATCTACCGTTGAGGCCACCATGTCCCTGAAACGAATCATCAGTGTCGGCGCGACCCTGCTCATCCTCGCCCTGGCCGTGCTGCTGGTGCGCACCCTCTGGTTGCATTACATGGACGCCCCCTGGACCCGCGACGGCCGGGTGCGCGCCGACGTGATCAACATCGCTCCCGATGTGGCCGGGTTGGTGGTGGAGGTGCCGGTGCACGACAACCAGCAGGTAGCGGCGGGCGACCTGCTGCTGCGCATCGACGCCGCCCACTACGCGGTGGCGGTCAAGCAGGCCGAGGCCCTGGTGGCCGCGCGCAAGGCAGCGCTGGAGATGCGCAAGGTCAACGCCGACCGCCGTGCCGACATGGACGACCTGGTGGTCTCCCGCGAGAGCCGCGAGGACGCCGGCCACCTGGCCGCCGCCGCCCTGGCCGAATATCAGGAAGCGCAAGCCGCCCTGGACGCGGCCAAGCTCGACCTGTCGCGTACCGAGGTACGCGCCCCGGTGGCGGGGCATATCACTAATCTCAACGTCTACAAGGGCGACTATGCCGCTAAGGGCGAGGCGAGCATGGCCCTGGTGGACGCCCGGTCCTTCTACGTCAACGGCTACTTCGAGGAGACCCGCCTGCCGCACATCAAGGTGGGCGAGCGCGCCGACCTGCGACTGATGAGCGGCGAACGCATCCTCGGCCATGTGGACAGCATCGCGCGCGGCATCTACGACCGCGACAACCCGGAAAGCCGCGAGCTGATCGCCGACGTGAACCCCACCTTCAACTGGGTGCGCCTGGCCCAGCGGGTGCCGGTGCGCATTCACCTGGACGAGGTGCCCGACGGCGTGCTGCTGGCCGCCGGCATGACCTGCACCGTGGTGATCGGGGAGGAGGGCGCGGAACCGGAAACGTCCGGCTTTCTCAACGGATTGTTGTTCGCCCAGTAAAGAGTCCTTGTGGTGTTTGGCGCTGTTTCGAAAGTTGCCCGCTCAATAAAATAATCCCGCCTCCCGCGATGAGGCGCTTGCTGCCGTAAACATCACCGCAAGGTGTTGCGCTGTACCTTCGGCCAGTTCGTGGAGAACTGGTCGAAGTTCAAACTTAAAACATTCTGGAAGCTATCCAATGAAAGCTTTTGCCTTGCTGGCGCTGGCCGGCATGTCCTCTTTCGCCCTGGCCGCAGAGCAGGCGGAAACTGCCGTGGCAGTGCAACCAGCTATCGAGCAGTACCATTACGGGATGGAACTTGATATCGCCAAGGTTATTTCTCGCAGCGAAATCCAGGATGTTTGCGGAATAGTTCCGGCCTATATGACTTACGAAGATCATCAAGGCAAAGTTCATCGCCTGGAATATATGGTGTTTGGCCAGGGTTGCAGTAACGGCTAAGTTTCGAGGAGCCTGATAGTTGTAGGGGCTAACTCATTCGCCAAGCAAACCGAAGGTTTGCCCCTTGATCCCAATGGGGCCGCTTTGCGTCCCTTGGCGAATGAATTCGCCCCCACAGAAGAGCCACTCCCTCACCCCTTCTGTGCCTTCAGGAACAGGCTGAACAATTCCGACTGCGACTTGATCCCCAGCTTGCTGTAGATGTGCTTGCGATGGACCTTCACCGTCTCCGCGGAGATTTCCAGCTTGCGGGCGATCTCCTTGCTGGAGCAGCCGCTCAGCATCAGCCGGCCCACTTCCAGCTCGCGGGTGGTGAGGGCGGTTTCCACCTTCTGCCCGGCGGCTTCCAGTTGCTCCTGCCAGGTCGGCGCCGGGGGCGGCGGGCTGGCCATCAGCTCCTGCTCGAAGGCCAGGCGCTGGCGCATCAGGCCGGCGACCCAGGGCCGGATCAGGCCGAGCAGGGCGATCTGTTCCGGGCTGAAGGGTTGTTGCGAACCCAGCGAGAGGCAGAGGGTGCGCCCGCCGTCCAGGGGCACGTTCAATTGCACCTCGTCGGCCACTACATTGAGGCGGAAGTAACGCTGGTAGTAATCGGTCTGCTCGAAGCATTCCGGCGCCACGTCGGCCAGGCGGAACAGGCCGCCGGCGTTGTGCTCGCGGCTGGCGATGTAGAAGGGGTCCAGCTGGTAGAGGCCGCGCAGGTAATCCTGGAACAGCGGGTCGGGGCCGCCGTCGGCGCCTGGGCATTCGGCGAACACCTGCGGCCGGCCGTGGCTGAAGAGCAGGACGACCCAGCTGTCGAAGGGCAGGTATTGCGCAAGCATTCGCACCAGGGCTAGCCAGAAGCCGGGGCGGTCGAGCTGTTCGATCAGCCGGCCGACGGACTGGTGCCAGGCGATGTCCTGCAAGGTCAGACTCATGTTTCTACCCCCGATGGGTTACCACGCCTGCGTAATTACCCCAGGCCCCGGCGCGCACCATACTCCGGACATGCCAGGGCGGGTGCCGAGCATTGTGACGCCTGCCCGCCCGCTGACAAGAACCAGGAGCACCCATGAAGGTCGAACTCGTCCAACTCGCCGGCCGTGACGGCGATACCGCCTACAACCTCGAACGCACCCTGGCGGCCATCGCCGCCTGTGCGCCGGATACCGACCTGGTGGTCTTCCCGGAAACCCAGCTGACCGGCTTCCCCACCGCCGAGAGCATCGCCGCCGTCGCCGAGCCGCTGGAGGGGCCCAGCGTGCAGGCGGTACAGCGCGCCGCCCGCAAGCGCAATGTGGCGGTGGTGGTGGGCGTGGCGGAGAACGACGCCGGCTCCTTCTACAACACCACCCTGCTGATCACCCCGGAAGGCATTGCCCTGCGCTACCGCAAGACCCACCTCTGGGCGTCTGACCGTGGCGTCTTCACCCCCGGTGATCGCTATGCCACGGCGCTGTGGAAGGGCATCCGCGTCGGCATCCTGATCTGCTTCGACATCGAGTTCCCGGAAAGCGCCCGCGCCCTCGGCCAACTGGGCACCGAGCTGATCCTGGTGACCAACGGCAACATGGACCCCTACGGCCCCACCCATCGCACCGCGATCATGGCCCGTGCCCAGGAAAACCAGGCTTTCGCGGTGATGGTGAACCGCGTCGGCGAAGGCGACGGCGGCCTGGTGTTCGCCGGCGGCAGCGCGGTGGTCGACCCCTTCGGCCAGTTGCTCTGCGAGGCCGGCCGTGACGAGTGCCGGCAGATCGTCGAGTTGGACCTCGAGCGCCTCAAGACCGCGCGCAGCGACTACCGCTACCTCGAAGAGCGCCGCCTGCAACTTCCGGGCGAGCGTATCGAGCATGCCGATGGCCGCCGCGACCTGCTGATTCCCTGATCTCCCTTGGCCGCCCCATCCGCAGGGCGGCTGCTTTACGCCGACGTCGGCTCTGCCACAACAACCAACAATTCGGAGTAGCGGTAATGGCTCATCTTCAGCGCACCCTGTCGCTGGGGTCGGTGGTGCTTTTCGGCATCGCCTACATGACCCCGATCATTGTCCTCGGCACCTTCGGCATCCTCGCCGACACCACGGGCGGCCTGGTACCGGCGGCCTATGTCGCGGCCTCCGTGGCCATGCTCTTCACCGCCTTCAGTTATGCACGGATGGCCGCGGCCTTCCCGGTGGCCGGCTCGGCCTACAGCTACGTGCGCAAGGCCATCAACCCCAAGCTGGGCTTCCTCGCCGGCTGGGCGGTGCTGCTGGACTATCTGTTCCTGCCCATGGCCATCTGGCTGATCGGTGCGGCCTACCTGCACTCGGCCTTCCCGGCGGTACCCCAGGCGGTCTGGGTGCTGGCCTTCATCGGCGTGACCACCGCCATCAACGTGGTGGGCCTGCGCCTGGCGAAAAACGTCAACGGCGTGCTGATGCTGGTGCAGTTCCTGGTGCTGCTGGCCTTCGTCGCGCTATGCGTGCACTACGTGCTGGGGGATGCGAGCAAGCCGCTGTGGTCGCTCGCACCCTTCCTCAAGGAGGGCATGCAGTTGCCGCTGATCATGAGCGGCGCCGCCATCGCCTGCTATTCCTTCCTCGGTTTCGATGCGGTCAGCACTCTCACCGAGGAAACCCGCGACCCGCGCCGTACCATCCCCAGGGCCATCCTGCTGATCACCCTGATCGGCGGGCTGATTTTCATCGCCACCTCCTACTTCGTGCAGTTGGCGCACCCGTCGGTCGAGTTCCAGAGCGCCGACTCGGCGGCCTATGAAATCGCCCGCAATATCGGTGGCGATGTGTTCGTCTCGGTCTTCCTCATCGGCCTGATCGTCGGGCAGTTCACCTCGGGCCTGTCGGCCCAGGCCAGCGCCTCGCGCCTGCTGTTCGCCATGGGCCGAGACGGTGTGCTGCCGCAGTCGCTGTTCGGCCGCTTGAGCGAGCGCTTCGGCACGCCGGTGGGCAGCATCCTGCTGTGTGGCGTGGTGGCCCTGCTGGCGCTGCGGATGGACGTGACCACCTCGACATCCTTCATCAACTTCGGCGCCTTCCTGGCCTTCACCCTGGTGAACCTCTCGGTGATCTTCCACTACTGGCTGAACGGCGAGCGCCGCGGTCCGAGCGAGCTGGTGCAGTTCCTGCTGTTCCCGCTGACGGGGATGGTGGCGACCCTCTGGCTGATGGTCAGCCTGGACCACCTGGCGATCATCCTCGGCTTGTCCTGGCTGGCGCTGGGGGTGATCTACCTCGGCTGGCTCACCGGCGGCTTCCGTCGCCAGCCGCCAGAGCTGAGTTTCGAAGAGGCCTGATGCACCGGGGCGGGCGCCATGCGCTCGTCCTTCGTTTTCTCGGGGCTGCTGCATTCTGTTGATTTTTCGTTAAAATCTTCACGATGTTCCCCGGACCCAAACCACCATGCCCAATCCAAGACCCTCGCTGACCCTCACCCTCCTGCAGGCCCGCGAAGCAGCCATGAGCTTCTTCCGCCCCTTGCTGAACCAGCACGACCTGACCGAACAGCAATGGCGGGTGATCCGTCTGCTGCGCCAGCACGGCGAGTTGGAGAGCTACCAACTGGCCGACCTCGCCTGCATCCTCAAGCCGAGCATGACCGGCGTGCTGGCGCGTCTGGAGCGCGATGGCATGCTGGTGCGCCGCAAGGCTCCGCAGGACCAGCGCCGCGTGTTGGTGAACCTGACTGAAAAAGGCCAGCAGTGCTTCGTGTCTATGAGCTCGGGGATGGAAGCCAATTACCAGAAGATCCAGGATCAGTTCGGCGAGGCGAAGCTCAAGCAGCTCTTCGAATTGCTCAATGAGCTGAAGCAGATCAAGCCCTGATCACGCGCCACCTCGTAGGAGCGAGCTTGCTCGCGAACCTTTCGCCAGCAAGCTGGCTCCTTCAGGGAGACCCCATGAAAAGTGCAATCGAGACTTCGTAACGTCCATTTTGAGGCCCGGGCCTCGCTTCCATAATCGCCCTGCACCCACTTGGGTTACCGCCTGCGGCAGCGGCCTGATCCGGCCATCAGGACCGCTTCGGCCCGACGGCGCCACCTCTAACAATAAGCAGGGCCCGACATGAAAAAGCCAAACCCCCTTCTCGACGACCTGAAAGCCATCCTGCCTGCCATTGCTGCCAACGCTGCGAAGGCCGAGCAACTGCGCCAGGTTCCCGACGAGAACATCGCCATGCTCAAGGGCATTGGCCTGCACCGCGCGCTGCAGCCGAAGAAGTACGGCGGCATGGAGATCTCCCTGCCGGAGTTCGCCGATTGCGTGATTGCCCTGGCCGGCGCCTGCGCCAGCACCGCCTGGGCCTTCAGCCTGCTGTGCACCCACAGCCACCAACTGGCGATGTTCTCTGCACGCCTGCAGGAGGAAGTCTGGGGCGAAGATTCCGACGCCACTGCCAGCAGCTCCATTGCACCGTTCGGCAAGGTCGAGGAAGTCGAGGGCGGGGTTCTGTTCAACGGCGAAATGGGCTGGAGCAGCGGTAGCGACCATGCCGAATGGGCGATTGTCGGCTGCCGTCGCAAGAATGCCGAAGGCGAGTCGGTCTACTGCTTTGCCGTGCTGCCGCGCAGCGACTACGAGATTCGTGACGACTGGTACGCCGCCGGGATGAAGGGCAGCGGCACCAAGACGCTGATTATCAAGGACGCCTTCGTCCCGAACTATCGCATCCAGGCCGCCAAGGACATGATGGAGGGCCGCTCCGACGGCTTCGGCTTGTACCCGGACAGCAAGATCTTCTACGCGCCCTACCGCCCGTACTTCGCCAGTGGCTTCGCGGCCATCAGCCTGGGCATCGCCGAGCGCATGCTCGAGGCCTACAAGGAAAAGACCCGGAATCGCGTGCGTGCCTACACCGGCGTCAGTGTGGGGACTGCCACGCCAGCGCTGATGCGCTTGGCCGAGTCTACCCACCAGGTCGCCGCCGCCCGTGCCTTCCTCGAGAAGACCTGGCAGGAACACGCCGAACACGGCGAGCGCCACCAGTACCCGAGCCGCGAGACCCTGGCCTTCTGGCGCACCAACCAGGCCTACGCGGTGAAGATGTGCATCCAGTCGGTGGACCGCCTCTTCGAAGCCGCTGGCGGTACCAGTTGGTTCGAGAGCAACGAGATGCAGCGGCTGTTCCGCGACTCCCACATGACCGGTGCCCATGCCTACACCGACTACGACGTTTGCGCGCAGATCCTCGGCCGCGAGCTGATGGGACTGGAGCCGGACCCCTCCATGGTGTGAGCCGTCTCGCCGTCCTTCCCACCTGCGTGCTACTTGTTCGAACCATCGCGCGGCCGTCCCATGGGGCGGCCGCCAGGAGCTGCGTCATGTCGTCCCAAGAAAATGCTTTCGACTCCCGTGCCTTCCGCCGCGCCCTGGGCAACTTCGCCACCGGCGTCACCGTGGTCACCGCCACGGCGCCCGATGGCACCCGTGCCGGGGTCACCGCCAACAGCTTCAACTCGGTGTCCCTCGAACCGCCGCTGGTGCTCTGGAGCATCGACAAGCGCTCCAGCAGCCTGGAGGTGTTCCATCGGGCCAGCCACTTCGCGGTGAATATCCTCGCCGCCGACCAGATCGATTTGTCCAACCAGTTCGCCCGCCCGCGTGACGACAAGTTCGAGGGAGTGGCCTTCGACAGCGGTATCGGCGGCGCGCCGCTGTTCCCTGACTGCGCGGCGCGCTTCCAGTGCGAAATGCACCAGCAGGTGGATGGCGGCGACCACGTCATCCTGATCGGCAAAGTGCTGGCCTTCGACGATTTCGGCCGTTCACCGTTGCTCTATCACCAGGGCGCCTATTCCATGGTCCTGCCGCACACGCGCATGACCCAGAAGGCTGAAGGCCAGCCCGCCTCCAGCGCCTTCCAGGGGCGCCTGTCGCACAACCTCTATTACCTGATGACCCAGGCGGTGCGCGGCTACCAGGCCGACTACCAGCCCAGGCAGCTCTCCACCGGGCTGCGTACCAGCGAGGCGCGCATGCTGATGGTGCTGGAGAACGACGCCGGTCTCGGCCTGTGTGACCTGCTGCGCGAAGTGGCGATGCCGATGCGCGAAATCGAGGAGGCGGTGGCCATCCTCAAGCGCAAGGGCATGGTGGCCGATGCCGAGGATCGCTACGTCCTGACCGCCGCCGGGGTGGAGCAGGCCGAGGCGCTCTGGCGCATCGCTCGCGAGCAGCAGGACAAGGTGTTCGCGCAGTTCAGCGAAGAGCAGGTGGAGACTTTCAAGCAGATGCTCAAGGCGGTGATTGCGTTGGGGTGATTGGCATCATCCGGGCAAGACAATGGCGCCCCAATGTGGGCGCCATTTTTGTTTGTGCGCGGGTCATTTGTGGGGGTGAATTCATTCGCGATTGCAGGCCGTAGGTGTTCCACTCGGGACTCGAGCAAGCTGATGCATCCCTCACCCCAACCCTCTCCCAGAGGGAGAGGGAGCTGTTCGTGCATGAGATGGGCATTGGCACGGGCTGTCCGCGTGAGTCACCCCTCTCCCTCCGGGGTGAAGAGGCACGCTTTCGGAAGCACCGCTTCCGGTGCCGATGAACGACTGAGCGCGAAGCGATCAGGCCGGGGCGCAGGGCGGGGGCCGGGGGAGAGGGATGTTCAGGGACACTCGGTGCCAAAATTGCAAACACAAAAAAGCCGGCTCGTCGAGCCGGCTTGCTGTTTTCCGCGAAGGCTATCAATACACCCCACCACCCCCACTTACCGGCGCCGGCGTCCCCTTGAACGCCCCCGCCAGGCTCTGCAGCCCACGCATCAGCACTGTGGTATCCACGCCCACCGCGACGAAGGCCGCGCCGAGCTCGATGTAACGGCGTGCCAATGTCTGGTCGGCGGAGAGGATGCCAGCGGCCTTGCCGACGCTGCGGATGCGGACGATGGCGTCCTCGATGGCGGCCTGGACTTCCGGGTGGCCAGGGTTGCCGCGATGGCCCATGGCGGCGGAGAGGTCGGCCGGGCCGATGAATACGCCATCCACACCTTCTACAGCAGCAATCACGTCCAGGTTGGCCAGGCCTTCGAGGTTCTCGATCTGCACCAGCAGGCACATCTGCTCGTCAGCCTGGTCCAGGTAGCCGGGGATGCTGTTCCAGCGCGAGGCACGGGCCAGGGCACTGCCAACGCCACGGATGCCGGAGGGCGGATAGCGCATGGCGCGCACCAACTCGGCCGCCTGTTCGGCGGATTCGACCATGGGCACCAGCAGGGTCTGGGCACCGATGTCCAGCAGCTGCTTGATCAGCACAGCATCACCAACGGGCGGGCGGATGATCGGCTGCGACGGGTAGGGCGCGATGGCTTGCAGTTGCGCCATCAGGCTGCGCAGGTCGTTGGGCGCGTGCTCGCCGTCCAGCAGCAGCCAGTCGAAGCCGGCGTTGGCCGCCAGTTCCGCGCAGTAGGCATCGGCCAGGCCGAGCCAGAGGCCGATCTGCGGCTGGCCGCATTGCAGGCGCTGTTTGAAGGTGTTGATCGGCAGGTCCATGGGGGACTCCTTGGAAGGCGCGGACGGTAGGAGCCAGCTCTGCTGGCGAAAAGCTTCGCGAGCAAGCTCGCTCCTACAGGAGAGGCTCAGACGAAACGGCAGGCGATGGAGCCCAGTTGGTCGTAGTCGACGTGGAAGGTGTCACCGGGATTGGCCGCCACCGGGCGGGTGAAGGAACCGCCGAGGATGACCTGGCCTGCTTCCAGTGTGACGTCGTAGGGCGCCAGCTTGTTGGCCAGCCAGGCCACGCCTTTGGCCGGGTGGTTGAGCACGGCGGCGGAGACACCGGACTCCTCGATCACGCCGTTGCGGTAGAGGATCGCCGGTACCCGGCGCAGGTCGATCTCGTTGGGGCGCACGGCGCGGCCGCCCATCACCACGCCGGCATTGGCGGCGTTGTCGGAGATGGTGTCGAAGACCTTGCGGGTGACCTTGGTGACCGGGTCGACCTGATGGATGCGCGCGTCGATGATTTCTAGTGCCGGAATCACCCATTCGGTGGCTTCCAGCACGTCGAAGACCGTGCAGTTCGGGCCGCGCAGGGGCTTGCCGAGGATGAAGGCCAGCTCCACTTCCACGCGCGGCACGATGAAGCGCTCGAACGGAATGTCGCTGCCTTCCTCGAAGAGCATGTCGTCCAGCAGCGCGCCGTAGTCCGGCTCGGTGATGTTGGACGACACCTGCATGGCGCGGGAGGTGAGGCCGATCTTGTGGCCCACCAGCTTGCGGCCATCCTTGATCTTCTGCGCCACCCAGGCGCGCTGGATCGCGTAGGCGTCGTCGATGCTGATGGATGGGTAGTCGAGGGAGAACTGGCGCACCTGCTCGCGGGAACGCTCGGCGGCGTCTAGGCGGGCGGCGGCTTGCTGGATGATGCTGGCGTCGAGCATGGAAACCTCAGGAATTCTTCTGGAACAGGGGGTGCAGGCTGCTGTGTTTGGCGTCGAACACCTGGCCGGGACTTTCGTCGATCTGCAGGGTGATGCCGATCGGGCGCTGTTCCAGCAGGGCATCGAGGTGTCCGCGCAGCACCGCCAGCAAGGCGTCGCCGACCTGCTTGTGCACGGCCGGACTGCGCCCGGCACCCATACGCAGGTTGGCGTAGAGGAAGCCGTAGTTACCCTTGCCGTCGGCCACGGCGGCATGCGCCGCCGGGTAGGCCAGCACGCGGGTGCCGCCGGTAGGAAACACCTGGCGGCCGGCCTCGTCGCGCTGTTCCAGCATGCGGTCGGCCAGCGCGCGGCACAGGCCGCCGATGTCCGCTTCGCGCTCCAGGTCAGGGGTGTAGAGCAGGACCAGATGGGGCATGGCGATGCTCCTTACAGGCGGCTGGTGGAGACGACGCCCGCCGGGTTGGAGGCCTGGGCAGCGGGGATGGCGGAGCCGTCCTGCGGAGTGACCGGGAAGATGGCATTGATCTGGCCGGTGCCGGACGAGCCGAAGTAGGGGGTCACCACCTCCGCCTTGCCGTCGTACTTCGACCAGCCCAGCGCACCCAGCAGCATGGCGGTGTCGTGCATGAAGCCTTCGCCGTGACCCTTCACCGCGTACTCCGGGAGCATGGCGCAGAAGTCCTCCCACTCACCGTATTCCCACATCTGCACCACGCGGTGGTCGAGGGTTTCCAGAAAGGGGCTCCAGACCTTGGTGGCGAAGTCCGGCGCTTGTCCGTTCTGGGCGAAACGGTGGGACAGGGAGCCGCTGGCGAGGAAGGCGACGGTGCCGTCGTAGTGTTCTTCCACCGCCTTTCGCATGGCCCAGCCGAGGCGGGCGCTGTCGTTGAGGTAATGGGAGGTGCACAGCGCCGAAACCGAAACCACTTTGAAGTGGCGGTCGGTGTTCATGTAACGCATGGGCACCAGAGTGCCGTATTCCGGACCGAGGGTGGTGGCATCGTGAGCCATGGTCTCTACGCCGAGGCGGTTGCATTCCTCGGCCAGCAGGCGGCCCAGCTCGGGGTTACCCGGGAAGCCGTACTCCATGTTGGCGATGAAGTGCGGCAGCTCGTTGCTGGTGTACAGGCCTTCGAAGTTCGGCGCGCAGTTGATGTGGTAGTTGGCGTTGACCAGCCAGTGGGTGTCGAACACCACGATGGTATCGACGTTCAGCTCGCGGCAGCGGCGGCTGATCTCGATGTGCCCGTCGATGGCGGCCTGGCGGAAGCCCTGGCGCGGGCCCGGCAGTTCGGACAGGTACATGGAGGGGACGTGGGTGATCTTGGCAGCCAGAGCAAGTTTGCCCATGACGGTAACTCCTCGTGTCATTTCCCGCTTGGGGAACCTTGTTATTGGGTCGGTTGCACGCCGGCACTTAGGTTGCTCTTTTTT
Source organism: Pseudomonas sp. OTU5201 (assembly GCF_038440135.1). Lineage (NCBI taxonomy): Bacteria > Pseudomonadati > Pseudomonadota > Gammaproteobacteria > Pseudomonadales > Pseudomonadaceae > Pseudomonas > Pseudomonas sp. OTU5201. The sequence goes on from NZ_JASATC010000010.1 coordinate 80,687, forward strand.
TGGACAGCTTGTGAGCCTGTTCACGATCTCGCGAGCTAGAGAAGAACAAGGCGGAAATGGCTGAGGAGGCGGAGTTTACGAGCTGTAAATGAGCACTCCGAAGCCATTTCCAACGCAGTTATTCCGACGCGCAGCAGATCGTGGGTGGGCTCACACACCCCAACGCGGGATGTGGTGACTACCCATGGAAATGCACACGTTCTTGATCTCGGCGAAGACCTCGAAGCTGTACTGGCCGCCTTCGCGGCCGGTGCCCGAGCCCTTCACGCCGCCGAACGGCTGGCGCAGGTCGCGCACGTTCTGGCTGTTGATGAAGACCATGCCGGCCTCAATGCCACGGGCGAGGCGGTGAGCCTTGCCGATGTCCTGGGTCCAGATGTACGAGGCCAGTCCGTATTCGGTGTCGTTGGCCAGGCGCAGGGCTTCGGCTTCGTCCTTGAACTTCATCAGGCAGACTACCGGGCCGAAGATTTCTTCCTGGGCGATGCGCATGCGGTTATCCACATGGGCGAACACCGTGGGCTGGATGAACTGGCCACGGGCAAGGTGCGCCGGCAGGTTGGCCGGGCGCTCCAGGCCGCCCGCCAACAGGGTGGCGCCTTCCTCGAGGCCGATGCGGATGTAGCCGGTGACCTTGTCGTAGTGGGCCTGGGTGATCATCGAGCCGACCTGGGTCTTCGGGTCCTGCGGGTCGCCGACGATCAGGCGCTTGGCGCGGGCGGCGAACTCGGCGACGAACTGGTCGTACACCGACTCCTGGATGAAGATCCGGCTGCCGGCGGTGCAGCGTTCACCGTTCAGGGAGAAGATGGTGAACAGCGCGGCATCCAGGGCACGGTCCAGGTCGGCGTCATCGAAGATCAGCACCGGCGACTTGCCGCCCAGTTCCATGGAGTACTTCTTCAGGCCGGCGGTCTGCATGATATTGCGCCCGGTGGCGGTACCGCCGGTGAAGGAGATGGCGCGCACGTCCGGGTGGCGGACCAGGGCGTCGCCGGCAGTAGCGCCGTAGCCCTGCACCACGTTCAGCACGCCTTTGGGGATGCCGGCTTCCAGCGCCAGGCGGCCCAGTTCGTTGGCGGTCAGGGGCGACAGCTCGGACATCTTCAGCACCGCCGTGTTACCTAGCGCCAGGCAGGGCGCGGTCTTCCAGGTGGCGGTCATGAACGGCACGTTCCAGGGGGAGACCAGGCCACAGACACCCACCGGCTGGTACAGGGTGTAGTTGAGCATCTGGTCGTCCACCGGGTAGCTGTGGCCGTCCATGCGGGTGCAGACCTCGGCGAAGAACTCGAAGTTGTGCGAGGCGCGGGGGATCAGCACGTTCTTCGTCTGATGGATCGGCAGGCCGGTGTCCAGGGTTTCCAGCTCGGCCAGGTGCGGCACGTTCTGGTCGATCAGTTCACCCAGCTTGCGCATCAGCTTGGCGCGCTCCTTGGCCGGGGTGTTGGCCCACTTGGGGAAGGCGTCCTTGGCGGCGGCCACGGCGGCGGCGATTTCTTCGGCGCCGCCGCTGGCGACTTCACCGATGGCGTCCATGGTGGCCGGGTTGTAATTGACGAAGACCTCTTTGCTCTCGACTTCCTGGCCGTTGATCCAGTGCTTGATCATGCTGCTCATGCCTCTTGTTGCTTGCTGGCGAAGAAGGTCTCTTCGCTGACGATTCGGTTGACCAGGCGGCCCACGCCTTCCACTTCCACCACCACTTCATCGCCGGGCACCACGTCGGCCAGGCCCTCCGGCGTGCCGGTGGCGATCATGTCGCCCGGCTGCAGGGTCATGAAGCTGGAGAAGTATTCGATGAGGTAGGGGATGTCGAAGATCATGTCCGCAGTGGTGCCTTCCTGCTTCAGCTCGCCGTTGACCCAGGTACGCAGCTTGAGGTTGGACGGATCGGGCACATCAGACGCGTCGACGATCCACGGGCCCACCGGAGTGGTGGCATCGCGGTTCTTCACTCGCAGGTTGGGCCGGTAGTAGTTCTCCAGGTAGTCGCGGATGGCGTAGTCGTTGCAGACGGTGTAGCCGGCGAGGTACTCGAGGGCGTCCTCTCGCTTGACGTTGCGCGCCGGCTTGCCGATCACCGCTACCAGTTCGCACTCGTAGTGCATGTAGGCAACGTTGTCCGGGCGCCAGGTAACCTGGTTGTGGCCGGTGTAGGTGCCCGGTGACTTGATGAAGGCCAGCGGTTCGGTAGGGGCCTTGAAGGACAGTTCGGCGGCGTGGTCGGCGTAGTTCAGGCCGAGGGCGAACATGCTGCCGGTGGCCGGCGGCAGCCACTGGACCTGATCCTCGGCGAGCAGGCGGCCATCGGCCAGGCGGACGGCGTTGTGCGCTTCCACGGTGACGTCATGGACTTCGCCCTGGTGGCGGATGCGTGCGTGTTTCATCTCGGGCTCCTTATTCCGCAACCACGGTGTTGGCGAGGCGGCCCAGGCCGCTGATTTCCACTTCCACGAGGTCACCGGGCTGCACGTCGACGCGGCCTTCCGGGGTGCCGGTGATCAGCACGTCACCCTCGTGCAGGGTCATGAAGTTGCTGATCTCCTCGATCAGCCGGGGAATGCTGCGCACCAGATTGGCGGTGCTGTTTTCCTGGCGCAGTTCGCCGTTGACGAAGACCTTCAAGGTCAGGGCGTGCGGGTCTTTCACCTCGGAAGCCGGCACGAACTCCGGGCCGATGGGGCAGAAGCCGTCGCGGCACTTGGCCTTCACCGCCGGGCGGTAGTAGCTCTCTTCCGGCAGGCTGAATTCGTTGACGATCACATAGCCGGCCACATGGGCCAGGGCGTCTTCGGCACGCACGCGGCTGGCGCTCCGGCCTATCACCACGCCCAGGGCCGGGCCCGGTTGCAGGCGCTCGACGCCTTGCGGGTAGACCACCGGCTGGCCATGGCCATTGCGGGTATTCGGGGTCTTGATGAACAGCACCGGTTTGACCGGCGGCTTTTGGTAGGGAGGCTGCTGGAATTCGTCCAGACGGCTCTCCAGCAGGCCCTGGTAGTTCAGCGCGACGCCAAACAGGGTGCCGGTGGCGACGTGGTCGAGTGCAGGGCGCATGGTGGTCTCCTGTGGATAAAAAGCGGGTGGGCCGTGGTAGGGGCGCCACCCGTAACGATATTTAGTTAATGTGTTAACGTTATATTTAACATGTTAATGATCGTCAAGCCTTGCGTCTTCGCCTTTCGTCATCGAAGGTGGGCAAAGCAGCGGAGAAAGGTCGCCATGTCAGAGCGCCAGCCCATTCCCAACATCAACATCGGCCAGGTCTACGACCAGCGCTACGCCGACGCCGAGGTGCATTACGAGGCCCTGGGCAAGCTGGCGGACTTCTTCGGCCGCAACATGCCCGTGCATCGCCACGACCGGTTTTTCCAGGTGCACTACGTGAAGAGCGGTGCGGTGCGGGTCTACCTGGATGAGCAGCAATACCGCCAGGAAGGACCGCTGTTCTTCCTCACACCGCCGACCATCCCGCATGCCTTCGTCACCGAGCAGGACGCCGACGGCCATGTGCTGACCGTGCGTCAGCAACTGGTGTGGCCGCTGCTGGAGGCGGAGCAGGGGCTGGCGGACGGGCCGCAGATCGCGCCGGTGTGCGTGGCCTTCGCCGAGCTGGGCGAGGAGTACCGCGAGGAAGTGCAGCGCCTGGATGTGCTCTTCGACCAGTTGCGCAGTGAGTTCGGTGCCCAGCGTCCGGGGCGTGAGGCGAGCCTGTCGGCGCTGACGCGGCTGATCTTCATTAGCCTGCTGCGTCTGTCGGCACGTTCGCTCAAGGCGCAACCGGCGCGTCACGAAGACCTGCAGGTGTTCCACCGCTTCAACGGGCTGATCGAGGCGCACTACCGCGAGCATTGGCCCCTCGTGCAGTACGCCAGCCAGATGGGGGTGACCGAGGCGCGCCTGAATGACATCTGCCGACGTATCGCCGACCTGCCATCCAAGCGCCTGATCCACGACCGGGTCATGCAGGAGGCCAAGCGTCTGCTGCTGTTCACCGGCAACTCGGCCAACGAGATTTGCTACCTGCTGGGCTTCAAGGATCCGGCCTACTTCAGCCGCTTCTTCGCCCGCAATGCCGGCATGAGCCCCGGGGAGTATCGCCAGCGCCGGGCCGGGGACAAGGAAGAGGCCTGGCGCTGATCCGTTCATGGTTTGGGTGAGGGGGCGGGCGGTCTACCAGAGCGCCAGGGTGTAGCCGAGAATGATGCGGTTCTCGTCGATGTCCTGGGTCAGGCCGTCGCCTGAGCGGAAGGTGACGTTGCGCAGGCGGATGTTGAAACCGCGCAGGCTGCCGCTCTGCACCACGTAGGCGAGGTCGGTGTCACGCTCCCATTCGCGGCCGTCACGCACCGCGCCCTGTTCCACGCCATCGCCGCTGACATAGCGGGTCATGAAGCTCAACCCCGGAATACCCAGGCTGGCGAAGTCATAGTCATAGCGCAGTTGCCAGGAGTCTTCCTCGGGCTTGGTGAAGGTGTTGTAGGTCACCAGGTTGACCACGAAGGGATCGCCACCGGTGAGGAAGGGGAAGGCGCTATCGCCGGACAGGCGCTGCCAGGCGGCGGAGAAGCGCTGGGCGCCGGTGGTCAGGCTGAGCATGCCGTTGAAGTTGCGGTTGTCGACGCGCCCGGCCTTGCCCGCGCCCGTATCGCGGCTGTCGAAGTATCGCAGGTCGCTGCGCAGGCTGAGGCCCTCGCCCAGGGGCAGTGTGTGCACCAGGCCGGCGAAGTGCTGTCGGTAGATGTCTTCCAGCTCCGAGGTGTAGGCCGTCAGCGCGAGGTTGGGCGTCAGCGCATAGGTGCCGCCCACGAAGTCGAAGTGATCGCTGGTCTGGCCGGCGTAGCCGATGTCATCGCGGCTGGAGGAGTCCCGCAGGTTGGTTTCGGTCAGGCGTCCGGCATTAAGGGTCAGGCCATTCAGTTCCTGGCTGGTGAGCAAGCCGCCGGTAAAGGTCGAAGGCAGCAGGCGGGTGTCGTTGTACATCGCCACCGGCAGGGTCGGCTGCAGGGTACCCAGGCGCAGCACGCTCTTCGAGGCGCGCAGCTTGGCGGTCAGGCCCAGTTCGCTGTAGTCATCCACAGGCTCCTTGCTGGAGGGGCCGAAAGGCAGCAGGCCGGTGCCACGGCGGTCGCGACTGGAGTCGAGCTTCACCCCCAACTCGCCCAAGGCATCCAGGCCGACGCCGATGCTCCCCTCGGTGAAGCCGGACTCGAAGCGGGCGATGAAGCCCTGGCCCCATTCCGCAGCCTTGGACTGGGGCGCCCCTTCCTGGCGGAAGTCGCGGTTGAGGTAGACGTTGCGCAGCTCGAGGCTGGCCTTGCTGTCGCCGGCCAGGTCGGCGACGGCTGGCATGCTGCAGGCGAGGGCCAGCAGGGTGAGGACGGTTGCTTCACGAGTGCGTTGCAGGTGGGGCCTGATCATTGTTCTTGTCTCCAGAGGCCATTGCGATGGTGCCGACACCAGACTGGGTCGAGTGTCGGCGACGCAGATTTCTAGCACCTGATTAACATCTTAACAATTGGTATTTTTGTGTTTCTCTGCCAGGGCTCCGGCGAAAGAGCTTTTTCGTGAGTGATGTGTACTGTTATTAAATTATTGATTAATAGACTTTTTTGCTCTTTTTGTGGAATGAGTATGACGGGCATGGCTTCTGGCAAAGAGTTGTCTGTGGTTGACAGCGTCATTTTAAAAGTTAATGTGTTAACGAGATCTTGAGTCTGCTGACGAGATCGACGCTGCCGATGCTGCATTGCGGGCTTGGCAGGCACACACGCGAGTACAAGAACAACGAGGCTCACCCCCATGAATATGTCCAAGCTTGCCGTCCTGCTGGCTGCTGCCTGCGTTTCCTCCGCTGCCTTGGCAGAACCGGTCTACACCCTCAAGGTCGCGCACTTCCTGCCCGCCAATTCCAATGCCCAGCGCAACATCATCGAACCCTGGTGCCAGCAGCTCGCCAGCGAATCCGCCGGCCGCCTGAAATGCCAGCTCTATCCCTCGATGCAGTTGGGGGGCACCCCGGCCAAGCTGGCCGACATGGCGCGCAATGGCGTGGCCGACATCGTCTGGACGGCGCCGGCCTACTCGGCGGGCAAGTTCCCGCGCATCGAGGCCATGGAACTGCCCTTCATGCTCCCGGCAGGAGCCAAGGCGAGCAATCCGATCATCTGGCAGTACTACGAGCAGTACGCCACGGACGACTTCAAGGGCTACAAGGTGCTGTCCATCCACGGCGATGGCGGCATGGACATCCACACCCGTGGCAAGGCTGTGGCCAGCCTCGATGACCTGAAGAATCTCAAGCTGCGTGCTTCCAGCCGCACCGCTGCGAAATTGGTCGAAGCCCTTGGCGCGACCCCGGTGAGCATGCCGCCGGCGCAGATGACCGAGTCCATCTCCAAGGGCGTGGTCGACGGTGCTCTCGCCTCCTGGGAGGTGGTGCCGCCGACCAAGCTGGACGAGGTCACCGACCACCACTCCTCCATTCCAGCCGGCCAGCCCGCGTTCTCCTACACCGTGCTCGCCATGCTGATGAATGAGCGCAAGTTCAACAGCCTGCCCGAGGACCTGCGCGCCATCATCGAGCGCAACAGTGGCCCGACCTTGAACGAGCGCTTCGCCACGGCCTGGGACAGCTTCCTCGACAAGGCCCGCAATGCAACGCCGGCCGCGCAGATGGTGGCCATCGACGAGTCCGCCTACGCGGCCATGCGCCAGGCTGCCGCCCCAGTGGCCGAGGCTTGGGCGAGTGAGGCCAGCGACAAGGGGCTGGATGGCAAGGCCTTGCTGGAAGGCGCCCGCAGCCTGTCGACCCAGGCCCGGTGACCTGCGATGAACGAGTCCCTTTCCTATGACGCCGCGCCCGAAACGGGGCGTGGCACGGCGGGCCGCCTGTTGTACCGCGTGACCCAGGGATTCGCCCTGGGTGGCGGGTTGATCCTGCTGGCGCTCGTGGCCATGTCCCTGCTGTCGGTTATCGGCCGCAAGTTGTTCGCTACACCGGTCCATGGCGATATCGAACTGATGGAGATTGGCGCGGCCGTGGCCATCGCCGCCTTCCTGCCGCTTTGTGAGCTGCGTGGCCAGCACATCAAGGTGGATGCCTTCACCCTCAAGCTGCCGGCGCGGGCCCAGGCCTGGCTGGATGCCTTCGCACATACCCTCTGCGTGATCGCCGCCCTGGTGCTGGCCTGGCGCACCGGCCTGCAGGTGCTGGAGAGCCGAGAGTACGGCGAAGTTTCGACCCTGCTCTCGGTCCCCCTGTGGATACCCCTGCTGCTGATCGTGCCGAGCCTGCTGTTGCTGGCCGTCGCCGCCGCTGCCCGAACCCTCCATTGCCTTGCCCAGGAGCCACACGCATGAGCGGACTCAGTCTTGGCCTGCTGGCGCTGGCCGCCACTTTCACGCTGCTGGTGCTGCGCGTGCACATCGGCCTGACCATGCTGGTCGGCGGCACTCTGTGCTTCCTCGCGGTAAACGACGGGGACTTCTCAGCGCTGTTGTTCAGTCTCAACAACCTGGCCTGGTCGCGTTTGTCCAACTACGACCTGGCGGTGATCCCGCTGTTCGTGCTGATGGGCCAGTTCGCCACCCACGGCGGCCTGTCCAAGGCCATCTTCCGTTGCGCTGCAGCCTTCGTCGGCCACCTGCGCGGAGGTCTCGGCATGTCCGCCATCGGCGCCTGCGCCGGTTTCGGCGCCATCTGCGGCTCCTCGCTGGCCACCTCGGCCACCATGAGCCAAGTGGCGTTGCCGGAGCTGCGCCGGCACAACTATTCCGGTCGCCTGGCCACCGCTACCGTGGCGGCCGGAGGTACGCTGGGCATCCTGATCCCGCCGTCGGTGCCGCTGATCATCTATGCGGTACTGACCCAGGAATCCATCGCCAAGCTGTTCGTCGCGGCGGTGATTCCCGGCCTGTTGGCGGCGCTGGGTTACATCATCGTGGTGCGTCTGATGGTCGCCCGCGAACCGGAGGGTCACCAGCACAGCGAGCCGGCCAGCGCGGCCGAGCGGATCAAGGCGTTGCTGCAGGTAGTGCCGGTTCTCGGCGTGTTCCTCGTGGTGATCGTCGGCATCTACGGCGGCTGGACCAACCCCACCGAAGCCGCCTCTATTGGTGCGGCAGCGTGTGGCTTGCTGGCGCTGACCCAGGGCGGCCTGCGCTGGGAAGGTCTGCAACGCTGTCTGCTGGGCACGGCCGAAACCTCGGGGATGATCTTCCTGGTGCTGCTCGGTGCCGACCTGCTCAATGCCGGCCTCGCCCTGACGCAGATGCCTACCGAACTGGCCGAGTGGGTCAAAGCCAGTGGCCTGGCGCCGATCCTGGTGCTCAGCGCCATCCTGCTGCTCTACCTGCTGCTGGGCTGCGTGATGGACTCCCTGGCGATGATCCTGCTGACCATCCCGATCTTCTACCCGGTGATCATGGGGCTGGAGTTCTTCGGCATGACCGAGGTGGAGAAGTCTATCTGGTTCGGCATCCTCGCCCTGATGGTGGTGGAAATCGGCCTGATCCACCCGCCGCTGGGGATGAACCTGTTCATCGTCAACAAGGTGGCGCGCGACGTGCCCTACCTGGAAACCGCGAAGGGCGTGCTGCCGTTCCTGGCTTCCGATCTGTTGCGCATCGTCCTGCTGGTGGCCTTCCCCGGCATCTGCCTCTGGCTGCTCAGCCTCTGATCCCGATGCGCGCTGACCGGTAGGTTGGCGTAGAGCGAAGCGAAACCCAACGGGCGGAGCCAGGGTCTGGCCCCGCCGGTTGGGTCGATGAAGCGCGACCCACCCTTGGCTGCGCGTTGGCGGTGTTCTGTCATGGAATCGCAGGACGGCGTCGCCATCCTACAGATGCAGGATAGGGCTCAGCCGTCGTCCCTCGGTTCGCTGGCGATGTCCCGACCTAGCTGGCGCTGTCGGGGCAACAGCCAGGCGCAATAGCCCAGCAGCAAGACGCCGGCGCAGGCCATAGCGATAGGCGCACCCGCGTGCTCGGCGAGTACGCCCACCAGCAGTCCGCCGATGGCGTCGAAACCGAAGCGCGTCGAGGTGTAGAGCGATACCACGCGACCGCGCAGGCGTTCCGGTGCAAGGCTCTGCAGAAGAATGTTGGTGCCGACATTGCAGTTGGTGATGGCGAAGCCGAGCAGGGTCACGGCCAGCAGTGAAACAACCAGTTGTTCGCTGGCGGCAAAGGCCAGCAAGCCTGCGCCGCCCGCCAGAGCACACGCCATGATGCTGTTGACCAGGCTTGGCAGCGCGTGGCGATTGGCGAGGAACAGCGTGCCCAGCAACGAGCCCAGGCCAGCGGCGCCCCAAAGCCAGCCCAGGGTGCGCGCGTCGCCAACGAAAATGTCCTTTGCGAACACCGGTAGCAGCACGGCGTAGCTGGACGCGGTGAGATTGACCACCAGCACGCTGAGCATCATCAGGCGGATGGTCGGTCGGCCGGCGACATAGGCAAAGCCTTCACGGAAGACATCCCCAGTGGAGCCGGCGGCGCGTGGCGTGGGGGCCATGCGGATCACCAGCAGACCTGCCGCCAGGCCCAGGTAGGACAAGGCATTGAGCGCAAAACAGGCCGCCTCGCTGGTGACGCCCAGCAGCAGGCCGGCCAGCGGCGGTCCGACGAAGCGCGAGCTGTTGAACAGCATGGCGTTGAGTGCCAAGGCGTTGGGCAAGTCCTCCTTGCCGCTGACGAATTGGCTCAAAAGGGACTGGCGCAACGGCGTGTCGAAGGCGTTGAGGATGCCCAGCAGCGCCGCCATGGTGATGATCAGCGTGGGGCTGATCAGGTCAGTGGCCGTGAGCAATGCGAGGGCGATGGCCTGCAAGCCGAGCAGCCCCTGCACGCCGATCAGCAGGCGGCGTTTGTCGTGGCGGTCGATCCAGGCGCCGGCTAGCGGACCCACTAGCAATTGCGGCAGTAGAGAGGCAAAGGTTGTGACGCCCAGCAACGCGGCTGAACCGGTGAGGCGATAGATCAACCAGGCCAGCGCCACCTGCTGCAGCCAACTGCCCAGGGTGGAAATGGCCTGGCCGGCGAAATACAGGCGGAAATTACGGTGGCGCAGGGCGCGGATAGCGGCGGGCCAGGGGCTAGGATCAGGCATTCGAGTGGGCACGGAAAGCGAAGAAGGATGAAAGTTAATATATTAACTTGATTCGGATATCCCTGTGCCTGCTCGTTGATCTTAAAGGGATCGATTCAACATCAACGACGTTGATGTTCTCTATCTGGAGTGATCACTTCTTAATCAACGCCCCATCCGTAAGATTGGCTCCGTACCCAGTTTCCAGCCCCCTCGAGGAGCCCACGATCATGAAAACCCAAGCCTTCGCCGCCCTGTTCATCGCCGTCCTGAGCACCTCCGCCTTGGCCCTGCCGTCTGACTCCCATCCGGTGCTGGGTGAGTCCCGGGAAGCCACCACTATCCAGGTCATCGAGCCGGTGGCTGCTGAAGGTGGCTTCATGGTGCTGGACCGGGTCGCTGAAGGTGGCTCCGACCGTACCGGTGCCAACCGCATCGCTGAAGGTGGTTCGGATCGTCTGCTGCAGGCTCAACGCGTCAGCTGATTCCAACGCGCTGCAACCCCTCGAAGCCCGGCGGAAGCCGGGCTTTATGTTTATGGCCGCACAGCCGCTGACAGGTGCCTGTGCCAGTAGACCGCAATGGGATGGACTCGCCCTCGCCGAGGCGTCGAGCGCGCCACGGTGGCACCCTACGATAACCACCGACAGCGAGGGCAAGGCCATGCAAAAGCGTACGACGAAACCGCAAGCTGCACACCCGGCAGATATCGCACTGTGCACGACCGTCGCTGTCGATCTGGCCAAGCAGGTGTTTCAGATCGCCGGCGAAGATGGGTGCGGGAAGCTGGTGTACGAAAAGCGTATCCAGTCGCGCGAGGCCTTCTCGACGTTTCTGGGCCTGCTCGCCAAGGGCGCGACGGTCCTGCTGGAGACCGGGCCAGGCGCACAAGCCTGGGCAAGACAGGTGCAGGCCCTGGGTTGTCAGGTGCGTTTGTTACCCGCACAGCGCGTCGCCGAACACCGCAGTGGAGCCAAGAATGATCGCAACGATGCGCAGGCGATCTTGCGCGCCGGACGCGATAGCGCCAATTGCGCGCCTTCGGCGGCGAGACGCCGCGCGCAGGCGGCACCTACGCCACTGCCGGCGCCGGTGATGGGGACGGTGCGGCCCTTCACAGCGGGTACTCCGTGCGGCTGCGTGCACCGCTCTTGCGGAACAGGTGGATAAGGTGGGTTTTCACCGTGGCCAGGCCCAGGTCGAGCTGGCGGGCGAGGTCCTTGTTGGACAGGCCTCCGCGCAGCAGCAGGGCGATTTCCTGTTCTCGCGGGGTCATGCCCTCCAGAGGGGCACGATCCGGCGTGGGATAGGCCGGGATCTGGCGCACGGCGAGGTCCAGCAGACTGCGTAGGCCGTCGAGACGCTGCAGATCCGCAGCATCGAAAGGCGCGAGCTCGCCCGTGCGCAGCAGTGAGATGCCCACCACCGGGCGCTGCTGGTCATGGGCGATCACTTCCACCACGTCACGAATGCCGTGGCGGGCGAGAAAGCCCTGGTAGATGCGCCGGGATGCATCTGCCTGGCGCGCCATGGCGTCGCGCAGTGGCACCACCGGTCGGCGCTCGTCGAGGCAGAGCGCGGGTTGCAGTGGGTCGAAATCGCGGTAATGGTCGAGGTAGTCGCGGTGGGTGCGGGCGTCCATGCGCAACAGCTGGAAGTCGCGGGCGCGAAGCTGCGGATCGACCCGGTAGAAGGCGAAGCAGGAAGCCGGGACCATCCGGCTGACGGCGTGCAGGCAGTGCAGGCCGAAGTCATCGTGCATGGCGCATCCTCCTGAACGGAAGAGCGCGGCATGGCCGCGCTCTTGAATGGGCCCGGCGCCCTGAGGTATCGCCGACGCGCAGCTGATCCTTACCGGGCTTCCTGGAAACCGATCGCCAGTGCATTGACGATGGTGTCGATCTGCTCCTTCTCGATCACCAGCGGCGGCGAGAGGATGATCTTGGTGCCCACCGGACGCACCATCACGCCGTTGGCGCGGGCGATCTCGGCCACGCGGTTGGCGTAGCCACCCATGGGGTCGATGGGCTCGCGGCTGGCCTTGTCGCTCACCAGGTCCAACGCGACCATCAGGCCCTTGCCACGCACTTCGCCCACGGCGGCGAAGCGCTCAGGGAAGGAGGCCAGGCTCTTGAGCAGGTAGTCGCCCTGTTTCGCGGCGTTGGCTGGCAGGTTTTCCTTCTGCACGATGTCGAGGTTGGCCAGTGCGGCGGCGCAGGCCACCGGGTGCCCGGAATAGGTGTAGCCATGCATGATGGCGCCGGTGAAGTTGCCATTGCCGGCGAAGGCCTGCTCGATGCGCTCGTTGACCACGGTGGCACCCAGCGGGATGTAGCCGGAGGAGATGCCTTTGGCCAGGCACATGATGTCCGGCTTCACGCCCCACAGGCGGCTGCCGAACATGGAGCCGGAGCGGCCGAAGCCGGTGACGATTTCGTCGGCGATCAGCAGCACGCCGTATTTGTCGCAGACCTTGCGGATCAGCGGCCAGTAGTTCTCCGGCGGCACGATCACGCCGCCAGCGCCCTGGATTGGTTCGGCAATGAAAGCGGCCACGGTGTCCGGGCTCTGGAACTGGATCTCTCGCTCCAGCAGGTCAGCACAGATCTGCCCGAGTTCTTCCGGGTTCTGGCTGTAGGGGTTGCGGTAGAGCCAGGGCGTGTCGACGTGGAAGCAGCCTGGCAGCAGCGGCTCGTAGTTGCGGCGGAACACGGTGTTGCCGTTGACCGACGCCCCGCCGAAGTGGGTGCCGTGGTAGCCCTGGCGCAGGGAAATGAACTTGGTGCGGTCGGCCTGCCCTTGCAGCTTCCAGTACTGGCGAGCCAGCTTCAGGGCGGTTTCCACGGCATCCGAGCCACCGGAACTGAACGCCACGCGGCGCATACCCTCCGGTTCCAGCATGTCGATCACCAAGCGTGACAGCTCTTCGGCGCGCGGGTGGCTGATGCCGTCGAATAGCTGGAAGTATTCCAGTTCATCCAACTGGGCTGTAATGGCCGCTTTGATCTCCGCCCGGCCGTGGCCGACGTTGACGTTCCACAGGCCTGCCACGCCATCCACCAGGCGATTGCCCTCGTCATCGATGACGAAGCAGCCCTCGCCGCGGAGGATACGGATGGGTTCGCGCTGCTTCATCTCGTTGGGGTGCAGCATGGGGTGCCAGAAGGCGCTGTCGCGGGTACTCATGTGAACTCTCCTCTAGGGCAGCGGTGCAAGCTGCGTGGCTGCATTTGTGCCTCAAACCGTCGACGAATACTTGCATCTGCCTGCCACGGGGTTTGCCTTTTTCTGCCAGAGCGGCTGGCAGCCATTGGCAAGTCCGGCGGCAGCCAGGGTCAAGATCGCGCTCAGGGCTTGGCGCACAGTTCCTCTCGACTATCCGAGTGACCCGGTCGCCATGGCGGCCGAGCGAGAAGAGGAATCGAGATGAGCATTGCCCTTGACCCCCGCGTGGAAGCCTTTGTCCGGGCCAGCCACGGCCTGTTGATCGACGGCCAGTCACGACCTGCGCTGTCCGGTGCCGAAATGCCGGTGCATAACCCTGCCACGGGCGAAGAACTGGCGCGGGTGGCAGTGGCCGGCAAGGACGATGTGGATCTGGCTGTGGCCGCGGCGCGGCGTGCCTTCGAAGGCAGCTGGGCGGCCCAGCGCCCGGCCGACCGCGAACGCCTGCTGCTGAAGCTGGCCGACCTGCTGGAGGCCCATGGCGAAGAGCTGGCGCAGCTGGAAACCCTGAACAACGGCAAGTCGATCAACCTGTCGCGGGCCATCGAGGTTGGCGCTGGCGTCGAGTACGTGCGCTACATGGCCGGCTGGGCCACCAAGATCGAAGGCAAGAGCCTGGACCTGTCCACCGGTGCCATTCCCGGCGGCAAATTCCGCGCCTACACGGTGCCCGAGCCGGTCGGCGTGGTCGGTGCCATCGTGCCGTGGAACTTCCCGCTGTTGATGGCCCTGTGGAAGGTCGTCCCGGCGCTGGCTTGCGGCTGCACCGTGGTACTCAAACCCGCTGACGAGACCCCGCTGACCGCCCTGCGACTCGGCCAACTGTGCCTGGACGCCGGCATCCCCGCCGGTGTGGTGAACATCGTCACCGGCGTCGGCGCTGAAGCCGGTGCTGCGCTGGCGGCGCATCCGGGCATCGACAAGTTAGCCTTCACCGGCTCGACCCCGGTGGGCAAGCTGATCGCCCACTCCGCGGTGGAAAACATGACCCGCTTCACCCTGGAACTGGGGGGCAAGTCGCCGGTGATCGTGCTCGACGACACTGCTCTGGACAACGCTGCCGCAGGTGCCGCTGGGGCAATCTTCTTCAACAACGGCCAGGTCTGCACCGCCGGCTCGCGCCTCTATGTGCAGCGCAAGTCGTTCGACCAGGTGTTGGAGCGCCTGCACGGCATCGCCACTACCCTCAGCATCGGCGCGGGCCTGGACCCGAGCGCACAGATCAACCCGCTGATCTCCGCCAAGCAGCAGTGCCGCGTGCTGGGCATGATCGACAGCGGCCGCGCCCAGGGCGCCAGCGTCCTCTGCGGCGGCGAGGCCCACGGCGAGCAAGGCTTCTTCGTCAAGCCGACGGTGATTGCCAACGTGCGTCCGGACATGCAGGTGGTGCGCGAGGAAATCTTTGGCCCGGTGCTGGTGGCCACGCCCTTCGACGAGATCGACGAAGTGGTGCGCCTGGCCAACGACAGCCCCTACGGCCTGGCCGCGAGCATCTGGTCCAACGACCTGAAACAGGTGATGGGACTGATCCCCCGGCTCAAGGCCGGCACCGTGTGGGTCAACGCCCACAACCTGCTGGACCCCTCCATGCCCTTCGGCGGCTTCAAACAGTCCGGCATCGGCCGCGAGATGGGCCATGCGGCGATCGAAGCCTTCACCGAGAACAAATCCGTGTGCATCGCCTACTGAGCGACGCTCCCCCGCATCCACCCGTGAGGAACACAAGAATGAACAAGACCTCCACCAATGACCTGGACGTGACGGCACCGGCTGCAACCGCTGCGTCCGCCCGGCAGGCGAAGAAAGCCCTGGGCTTCACCACCATGATCGCCATCTGCATCGGCGTCGTGGTGGTTCAGGGCGCGATGATGTCGGCGTTGCAGGGCCTGGGCTTTGGCGGCCTTGGCTTCATCGCCGCCTTCGCCGTGGCCTTCATCCTGGCGCAGTGCTACGTGCAGAGCTTTGCCGAGCTGTCGCTGATGTTTCCCCAGGCGGGGACCCTGGCGACCTACACGCAGAAGGCCATCGGTCACTTCCCTGCCATTGTCGCGGTGTTCGCCGGCTATGTGATCGTGGCGATGTTCGGGCTTTCCGCCGAGCTGCTGCTGGTGGATTCGATCCTCGACAAGCTGTTCCCCGGCGTCTTCCCGGTCACCCTGGTGCCGCTGGGCATCCTGGTCGTGCTCACGGCGCTGAACATCCTCGGCACTGATGTGTTCGCCAAGCTGCAGAACGTCTTCACCTTCGCCATGGTGGCGGCGCTGTTGCTGGTGGGCCTGAGCGCGGTGGGCGGGCTGGCCGAAGCACCGGCGGCAGGCTTCGTACCTGACGTGAACTGGGGCTGGGATGGCATTCTCGATGGCAGCTTCATCGGCCTGGTGGCCCTTGCCATGTGGCTGCTGGTGGGCGCTGAGTTCATCTGCCCGCTGATTGGCGAGGTACGCCAGCCGGAGCGCAACATCCCACGCTCGATGACGCTGTCGCTGACCATCACCTTCACCCTGTTCGTGATTTTCTGCGTCGGCGCCAGCCGCTACCTGTCGGTGGAAACCCTGACGACCTCGCCGTTGCCTTACCTGGACTACGTGTTCGCGGTGTTCGGCAAGGGCGCGGTGATCATTGCCACGGTCATGGCGCTGACCGCCACCTGTTCGACCGTCAACACGGTGCTGGCGGCGGTGCCGCGCATGCTCTGCGGCATGGCCGAGAACGGCCAGGCCTTCCCGCAGATGAAAGTGTTGCACAAGCGATTTGGCACGCCGTGGATGGCCATCGTCTTCGTGGCGATCATCATCGCCCTGCCGTTCCTGCTGATGGGGCCGGACTCCATCATCACGCTGCTGATCGCGGCGTCCACCAGTTGGCTGCTGGCCTACATCATCGCCCACGTCAATGTGATGGTGCTGCGTCGACGCCAGCCGGACCTGCCGCGCCCCTACAAGTCAGCCTTCTACCCGCTGCCGCAGATCGTCGGCATCCTCGGCATGGGCTACATCGCGCTGAACAATTCCCCGTCGCCGGAGATGACTCAGACGGTGTACCTGCTGACTGGTGCGGTATTGGGGCTGGTGGGCCTGATTGCCTTGGCGTGGGTCAAGCTGGTGATGAAACGCAAACTTTTCGAACCGGATATCTGAGGTATGCCAAGGGGGATTCAAGGGCCGCAATGCGGCCCTTTTTCATACCTGCTCGTGGGTAAGCGAGTCAGCGGCGATGATGGCTTGCTGGTACATTATTAACATGTTAATTATGTGGCCATAACGACAAGGCCGTCTTCAGCCCGCCCCGGAGGTGTCCGATGGTTACCCCAGCTGTCCGCTCCCATGATTTCGATTCCTGGCTCCGTGCCCTGCAAGGTGTTTGCGGGCGGTTCGAGTCGCGGCCGGCGCTAAGCCAAGGCCTGTTCATCGGCGAGATCGCCCGCCAGGATCTCTCCGGCCTGGAAGTGGCGCAGATCCGCACCAATGCCGGGATGATCAGCCGCCAGCGCACCTCCATCGATCATGACGACGACCGCCACTGTTTCCTGGTCGTCCAGCGCAGCGGCCGCGCCCAGTTGCGCCAGAACGGCGAAAGCGTCGAACTGGCACCCGGCGAAATGGCCCTGATGGATTCGGCGCGCGCTTGCGAGATCCTGCCCCATGGGCTGATCGAGCACGCTTCTTTCCATTTGTCCCGCGAGGATGTCTGCCGCCATATGCCGGAGGGCCGGCCGACCTTCGGCAAACTCTCCCAGCACTGCGCCAGCGGCCGTGTGCTGCGCACCCTGGTGGAGCAGATCTGCGGCGGGGAACTGGACCATTGCGCCGGCCTGGAGGAGGGCGATGCCCTGCAGGAAGCGCTGATCGCCCTGCTGGCGCCGACCCTCAAGCAGCAAGCCGGACAAACCACCTGCGAGCTGGACAGCTCCCACAATGCCGGCCTGCGCAGCCTGGCCCAGCAATTGATCGACCAGTCCCTGTCGGAACCCGGCCTGACGCCGCTGGCCCTGGCCAAGCAACTGAATATCTCGGTGCGCCAGCTTTATCGGCTATTCGAGGACCAGGGCGACAGCGTCTGCCGCTTCATCCAGCGTTCGCGCCTGAAGCGCAGCGCCGCCGACCTCGCCAATCCACGCCTGCGCAATGACTCGATCACGGATATCGCCTTCCGCTGGGGCTTTACCGATTCCGCGCATTTCAGCCGCACCTTCAAGAAGCACTTCGAGCAGTCACCGAGGGAATATCGCGCAAACGCGTTCATCGGTTGAGGGCGCGTTTGTAGGAGCGGGCTTGCCCGCGAAGCTCTTCTGGCGCCGTTTTCGCGAGCAAGCTCGCTCCTACAGGGCGATCCTCTGTTTCAACTTCCGCGCCACGCCGCGTACCCCCGGCTCGTAGACGTCCCGCTCCACCGCCGCCAACGCCAGCCCCAGCACCTGTTCGGCAATCAACTCATGCTGCTGGTACATGGAATTCACCGGCAGCGGCAGGAAGTCCAGCAATTGGGTATCGCCGAAGGTGCCCACGCGCAGTCGCTCGGGCCAGGCGCCGTGTTCGCGCAGGGCGTCCAGCACGCCAGCCAGCAGCACGTAGGCAGTGGTGATCAATACATCCGGCAACTCGCCCTGTTGAAGCAGGTCGGCCATCAGGCGCTGGCCGCATTCACGGCTGAAGTCTTCGCCCTGAAGTTCCAGTACTTCGTACCTGTTCCCCTTCAGCGCGTCATGGAAGCCCGCGCTGCGCTCAGCGCTGATGGGCAGGTCTGGCCGGGCGCCGAGCAGGGCGATACGGCGGGGCGCCGGTTGCAGCAGGCTGCGGGTGAGTTGCTGGCAGGCCAGGCGGTCGTCGCTGACCACCGAGCAGAATTGCCGGGGGTCGCGTACCCGGTCCACGGCGATCACCGGCAGGCCCTCATCCAGCAGTTGCCCAAGACTGTCGTCTTCCTTCGGCAGGCAACTGGCGACGATCAGGGCGTCGCAGCGCCGCGCACGGAACAGCTTGAGCAGTTGCCGCTCGCTGTCCGGTTCGTCGTCGGAGCTGGCGATCAGCAACTGATAACCCCTTGCCCGTGCGCCTTGTTCCAGCAGCTTGGCCAGGCGGGCGTAGCTGGGGTTTTCCAGGTCCGGAAGGATGAAACCGAGCGTCCGCGTTTGCCGGCTGCGTAGCCCCGCAGCCTGGGGGTTGGGCTTGAAACCATGCTCGTCCACCACCGCCTGCACGCGCTCCACGGTCGCCGGGCTGATGCGCTTCTGCTCGGCCTTGCCGTTGATCACGTAACTGGCCGTGGTCACCGAGACACCGGCCAGGCGGGCGATATCACTGAGTTTCAAGTTGGCGACTCCTGTTATGCGGATGTGTTTCATCGGACGGGCTTCAAGAATCGAAGATTATCGAGTAACGTGCCAGCTCAGTTTAGTGAAACGATTCAGCAGGCGCTCTGTCTACTCTTTAGCCAACCAATGCGACGGTTGGTAGCGCAGGTTGAAGGCAGGTGACAAATACAAGAAGGGCGCAACGCCCGTGAGAGGTGACGCAATGCTCGAACTGACCGCAGGGCAGATTTCCATGGGCCTGGTCGCGACGGATAAAGCTGCCGCATTGCGGATGCTCGCCGAATTGCTTGAGGGCGATGGCCTGGTCGCGCCGGGTTATCTTGCCGGGCTGGAGGCGCGTGAAGCCCAGGGTGCCACGTACCTCGGTCAGGGCATCGCCATTCCCCACGGCACCCCGCAAACCCGCGAGCTGGTGTTCACCACCGGCGTGCGCCTGATGCAGTTTCCCGATGGCGTGGAGTGGGGCGATGGCCAGCGGGTCTATCTCGCCATCGGCATTGCCGCCAAGTCCGACGAACACCTGCGCTTGCTGCAGATACTCACCCGTGCTTTGGGCGAGGCGGATCTGGGCAGCGAGCTGCGTCGCGCCGAAACCCCGGAAGACATCCTCAAGCTGTTGCAGAGCGCGCCCCAGGAGCTGGCCCTGGACGATCAACTGATCGGCCTTGGTGTCGCGGCGCAAGACTACGACGAGATGGTGCTGCAAGGCGCGCGCCTGCTGCGCCGTGCCGATTGCGTGGGGAGCGGATTCGCCGCCGCGCTGCTGCAGGGTGAACCGCTGCCGCTGGGCGATGGCCTCTGGTGGTTGCACAGCGACCAGGCGGTACAACGTCCGGGCCTGGCGTACCTCACGCCGGAAAAGCCACTGCGCTATCTCGATCAACCGCTCAATGGCCTGTTCTGCCTGGCGAGCCTGGGGGACGCCCACCTGGCCCTGCTGGAGCGTCTGTGTGCGCTGCTGATCGAAGGCCGGGGCCGCGAGCTGGCCCGTGCCACCCAGCGCCGTGCCGTGCTGGAAGCATTGGGGGGCGACAGCCAGCCCGACTGGCCCAGCCTGCGCCTGCCCCTGGCCAACGCCCATGGCCTGCATGCGCGTCCGGCCAAGGAGCTGGTGCAACTGGCCAAGACCTTTGACGGCGAGATTCGGCTGCGGGTAGCCGACAGCGGTGCCGCTGCCGTGTCCGCCAAGAGCCTGAGCAAGCTGCTGAGCCTTGGCATCCGCCGTGGCCAGGTCATTGAGATCATGGCCGAGCCGGCCATCGCCGACGCCGTGTTGCCGGTGCTGAAAACCGCCATCGAACAGGGCCTGGGCGAGGAGATCGAACCGTTGCCGATCTGTGCAGAGCCCGTGCAGGAGGAAGAGCCGGAAGCCCTGGCCATCGCTGCCCCGTCGCCGGGTAGCCAGCTCCAGGCGGTGCCGGCTGCCCCCGGTATTGCCGTTGGCCCGGCGCACATCCACTTGCACAAGGAGTTCGACTATCCGCTGCGTGGCGAGTCCCCCGGCTTCGAGCGCGAGCGCCTGCTCCAGGCCATCAGCCATGTACGCGGCGAAATCGAGGCGCTGGTGCTGCGCAGCGAAGCCAAGGCCATCCGCGAGATCTTCATCACCCATCTGGAGATGCTCGCCGACCCGGAGCTGGGCGATGAAGTGGACGCTCGTCTCAAGCAGGGCGAAAGCGCCGCCGCCGCCTGGATGACGGTAATCGAGAGCGCTGCCGCTCAACAGGAAAGCCTGCACGATGCGCTGCTGGCAGAACGCGCTGCTGACCTGCGCGACATCGGCCGCCGCGTGCTGGCCCAGCTTTGTGGGGCCGAGGAGGCGCCCGAACCGGAAGAGCCCTACATCCTGGTGATGGACGAAATGGCTCCGTCGGATGTGGCGCGCCTGGACCGTAACCGCGTGGCCGGCATCCTCACCGCCCGAGGTGGCGCCACCTCCCACAGTGCCATCGTCGCCCGTGCCATGGGCATTCCTGCGCTGGTCGGCGCCGGGGCGGGTGTCCTGATGCTGGCGGCGTGCACGCCACTGCTGCTGGATGGCCAGCGTGGTCGTCTGATCGTGACCCCGAATGCCGAGCAACTGGAGCGCGCTCGCCAGGAGCAGGAAGGTCGCCAGCGTCGCCTGCAACTGGCCAATGCGCACAAGCTGGAGCCGGCCCTGACCCGTGACGGACATCGCGTGGAAATCTGCGCCAACCTGGGCGAGAGCGCTGGTGCGGCCAAGGCCGTGACCCAGGGCGCCGAGGGCGTGGGCCTGCTGCGTACCGAATTCATCTTCATGGCCCATCCCCAAGCGCCGGATCTGGCCACCCAGGAAGCCGAGTACCGCCGCGTGTTCGATGCCCTCGACGGGCGTCCGCTGGTGGCGCGGACCCTCGACGTCGGCGGCGACAAACCTTTGCCTTACTGGCCCGTGCCGGAAGAGGAAAACCCCTTCCTCGGCGTGCGTGGCGTGCGCCTGACCCTGCAACGTCCACACCTGATGGAAACCCAGTTGCGTGCGTTGCTGCGTGCCAGCGACGGTCGCCCATTGCGCATCATGTTCCCTATGGTTGGCAGCGTCGATGAATGGCGCCTGGCCCGCGACATGAGCCTGCGCCTGGCCGCCGAGATTCCCCAGGCCGACCTGCAGCTGGGAATCATGGTCGAGGTGCCGTCGGCGGCGCTGATCGCGCCGGTGCTGGCCAGGGAAGTCGATTTTTTCAGCATCGGCACCAATGACCTGACCCAGTACTGCCTCGCCATCGACCGTGGCCATCCGACGCTCTCCGCCCAGGCCGACGGCCTGCATCCGGCGGTGCTGCAACTGATCGACCTCACCGTGCGTGCGGCCCATGCCCACGGCAAGTGGGTAGGCGTGTGCGGCGAGCTGGCCGGCGACCCGCTGGCGGTGCCGCTGCTGGTCGGCCTTGGGGTGGACGAACTGAGCCTGTCCGCCGGTGGCATCGCCGAGGTCAAGGCGCGCGTGCGCGAGTTCAGCCTGTCGGCGGCCCGCGAACTGGCCGAGGGCGCGCTCACGATGGAAAGCGCAGCGGCGGTGCGCGAACTGGCGGAGCGCTTCTGATGGCACGCATTCTGACCCTGACCCTGAATCCTGCCCTCGATCTGACCCTGCGCCTGGACCGACTGGAGCCCGGCCAGGTCAATCGCAGCCTGGAGCAGGCCAGCCACGCCGCCGGCAAGGGCGTGAATGTGGCCCAGGTACTGGCCGATCTCGGTCACAGCCTGACCGTCTCGGGCTTTCTTGGAGCGGACAATGCCGACGCCTTCGAGGCGCTGTTTGCTCGGCGCGGCTTCACCGATGCCTTCATCCGCGTACCAGGGGAGACCCGCAGCAATATCAAGCTGGCGGAAGTCGACGGACGCATCACCGATATCAACGGGCCCGGCCCGCGGGTGGATGCGATGGCCCAGGTCGAGCTGCTGCTCCAACTGGATAGCCTCGCGCCTGGCCATGACTTGGTCGTGGTGGCCGGCAGCCTGCCTCGTGGCGTAGAGCCGCATTTCTTGACCGACTTGATTGTGCGGCTCCAGCGCCATGGGCTGAAGGTCGCCCTGGACACCAGCGGCGAAGCCCTGCGTGCCGGCCTGCTTGCCGTGCCCTGGCTGATCAAGCCGAATATGGACGAGCTCGCTGAAGTCGGCCGTCGTGATCTGACCGGGGTGGAGGCCCAGCGGCAGGAGGCCCGTCAATTGCAGGCAATGGGCATCGAGCACATCGTCATCTCCCAAGGCGCCGACGGCGTGAACTGGTTCGGCCCCGGCGTCGCTCTCCATGCCCAGCCGCCACGGGTCACTGTGGCCAGCACCGTAGGCGCGGGCGATTCCCTGCTGGCCGGCATGATCCATGGCCTGCTCAGTGGCTGGCCGGCGGCGCGTACCTTGCGCCATGCCACCGCCATCGCCGCCCAGGCCGTAACCCAGGTCGGTTTCGGTATCAGTGATGCCGCGCAACTGCAACAGCTCGAAGGTGCCGTCGACGTCCAGGCGCTGCCAGAACAACAAGAGGTGTCCTGATGAAACTCGCCATAGTCACCGCCTGCCCCAATGGCATGGTCACCAGCGTGCTGTGCGCGCGCCTGCTGGATGCCGCCGCGCAGCGTCTGGGTTGGAGCACCAGCGTCGAGGTCGTCGACCCGCAGCATCCGGAGAACCAGCTATCCGCCGCCACGCTCGACGCCGCCGACTGGGTGCTGGTGGTGCGCAGTGGTCCGTTGGACCTCAGCCGCTTCGCCGGCAAGCGCATTTTCCTCGCCAGCCCGAGCGAAGCCCTGCGCGACAGCGAAGCGTTCCTCCTGCGCGGCGCGGTCGAAGCGCGGGAGCAGCAAGTCGAAGCTGCGGCTGCCGCCCCCGACGGCAACGCGCGCCCGCGCATCGTCGCTGTGACGGCCTGTCCCACGGGCGTGGCGCACACCTTCATGGCGGCAGAGGCGCTGAAGCAGGCGGCCCAGCGCCTGGGCTACGAACTCCAGGTGGAAACCCAGGGTTCGGTGGGTGCACGCGATCCGTTGAGTCCGGACGCCATCGCTGCTGCCGACGTCGTTCTGCTGGCCACTGATATCGAAGTCGACACCGGCCGTTTCGTCGGCAAGAAGGTATTTCGCAGCAGCACCGGCGTCGCACTCAAGCAGTCCGAAGCCACCCTGAAGCGAGCATTGAGCGAAGGGCAGTTGCTGGAAGGCAAGTCGGGTGGGGAAGCCCAGGCGGGCAAGGCCAAGGCCGAGCCCAAGGGGGCCTACAAGCACTTGCTTACCGGAGTCTCCTACATGCTGCCGATGGTAGTGGCGGGGGGCTTGCTGATCGCGTTGTCTTTCGTCTTCGGCATCGAGGCGTTCAAAGAGGAGGGCACCTTGGCGGCCTCGTTGATGCAGATCGGCGGCGACGCGGCGTTCAAGCTGATGGTGCCGCTGTTGGCGGGCTATATCGCCTACTCCATCGCCGACCGACCGGGCCTGGCTCCGGGCATGATCGGCGGGCTTTTGGCCAGCACCCTGGGCGCGGGGTTCATCGGCGGCATCATCGCGGGTTTTCTCGCGGGCTATTCGGCGCGGGCCATCAATCGCCATCTGAGCTTGCCGCAGAGCGTCGAGGCGCTGAAGCCGATCCTGATTATCCCGCTGCTTTCCAGCCTGTTCACTGGCCTGGTGATGATCTACGTCGTCGGCAAGCCGGTAGCCGGCATGCTCACCAGCCTCACCCATTTCCTCGACAACATGGGCACCTCCAACGCGATTCTCCTTGGCCTGCTGCTGGGCGGGATGATGTGCGTGGACCTCGGCGGCCCGATCAACAAGGCCGCGTACGCGTTCTCAGTGGGCCTGCTGGCCTCCCAGAGCTACGCGCCGATGGCGGCCACCATGGCGGCCGGCATGGTGCCGCCCATCGGCATGGGAATTGCTACCTTGCTGATGCGCCGCAAGTTCGCCCAGAGCGAGCGTGAGGCGGGCAAGGCGGCATTGGTACTGGGGCTCTGTTTCATTTCCGAAGGTGCCATCCCCTTCGCCGCCAAGGACCCGCTGCGGGTGATCCCGGCCAGTATCGCCGGCGGGGCGCTGACCGGCGCGCTGTCCATGTACTTCAGCTGCAAGCTGATGGCGCCCCACGGCGGGCTGTTCGTGATGCTGATCCCCAATGCCATCAACCACGCGCTGCTCTACCTGCTGGCGATAGTCGCCGGCAGCCTGGTAACCGGCGTGCTCTATGCGTTGCTCAAACGCGGCGCTGAGCAGGAGATGGTGTTGGAAGGCAGCCGCACTGCCTGAGGACCTGTAGGATGGTGCCCACCCATCCTGTGGATTGTCCTGCGACTGCCTTTGCCATGCTGCTTATTTCCAACAGCGTTCACTTGCCCGACGACGAAATCGAGCTGACCGCCATCCGCGCCCAGGGCGCGGGTGGGCAGAACGTCAACAAGGTGTCCAGCGCAATGCACCTGCGCTTCGATATCAATGCCTCGTCCTTGCCGCCCTTCTACAAGGAACGGCTGCTGGCGCTGCGTGACAATCGCATCACCGGCGAAGGCGTGATCGTCATCAAAGCCCAGCAATACCGCACCCAGGAACAGAATCGCGCCGACGCCCTGGAGCGTCTGGCGGAACTGATCCGCAGCGTGGCCAAAGTGGAAAAGGCGCGGCGGCCGACCAAGCCCACGCTGGGCTCGAAGAAACGACGCCTGGAAGGCAAGGCCAAGCGCGGGGCGGTCAAGGCGGGGCGGGGGAAAGTGGATTATTGAGGTGTTCGGGCGGGGCCGTGCGCTTGATTCGCCTCTTGGGTTTCGCGGCATCACCGCACGGGAATGGCCGGACTGGGTAATTGGACAGGCTCCATGCCTTTAGCGTTTCCATGCAACTGAATCATTCGGGGTGGCAGCGCATCGAATAGGTGCTCCTTGGAACGTTCCGTCGACGTAGTCGGAAAAGTCGCCAATCGTCAGGGGCGGCTGCCGATGGTGTCGGATGCGCGAATTTCGCATATTCCCTGGCCTCAAAAGAGCCGCTACCTGTGACGGGTGGCCAGGAGATCTGCGCCTTGAACCTGCTTCCCCCGCTGCCAGACGTGCTTGCACTTCGCCTGGAGCTCTTGCTCGCCATGACGAGGCGTGAAGTTGAGTCGCGCTATCGGGATGCAGTAATGGGGCGCATCTGGATCATCGTTTCGCCCGTTCTGTTGCTCCTGATCTACACCTTCGTCTTCGGTGTGGTGCTCAAGTCGCGCTGGGGAAGCGACCAGGACACCTTTTCCTTTGCGCTGACGCTTTTCGCTGGGCTCCTGCTCAACGGCATTCTCGCCGAGGGCCTTTCCAGGGCACCAGGCATCGTTCCAGGTAACGTCAACCTGGTGAAGAAACTGGTCTTCCCGCTTGAGATCCTTCCCGTCACACCGATACTGGCTGCCTTCATCAATTCGGCGCTTGGCTACCTGGTACTTATCGTCTTTCTCGTCATCAAGGGCGTCGCGCCGGGGTGGCCGGTTATCCTGCTGCCGCTGATGCTCCTGCCATTCCTGCTTTGCGTAACGGGGCTGGCCTGGTTCCTATCCGGGCTCGGCGTCTACGTCCGCGATACTGGCCAGTTCGTCCAGTTCCTCCTGATCCTCCTGCTGTTCATCAGCCCTGTCTTCTATCCGCTCAGCTCGCTGCCGCCTGCTGTGCAGCCATACCTGTACATGAACCCGCTGACTGTCCCGGTGGAAATGGTTCGTGCCGTGTTGTTCGACTCGCCGCTGCCAGAGTTCGGTGTCATTGCGCTCTATTGTGCTGTGTCGACGCTGGTGTTTCTGCTTGGTTTGGCGTGGTTCCGTCGTGTCCAGGAAGGTTTTGCCGATGTCCTTTGATTCCCAGCAGGCGCTTTTGCAGTGGCGGTCACTTGGGCAGCGGCTACTCGAACGTGGGCTGGTGAACCAGCAAGAGCTCGACCGTGCCCTGGCCATGCAGCGCAAGGTCGGTGGGCGATTGGGAGGCATACTGGTGCGTTCCGGCGCGCTTGCGGAAAGCGCGTTGCTTCAAGTTCTGGCTGAGCAATTGCAGATGCCGTTGGTGGGGGAGCACCTCGAGCCGCCTTCGGAACAAGTGATTACGGCGTTCCTGCAAACCTCCCCGATCAACTCCGATTGGTTCGTGGAGGAACAAGTGGTGGTGTGGGAGGACGGTGAACAGCTGCTGTTCGCCGCCCGAGATCCTCTTTCGCCTTCGATCCCGGAAACCCTCCAGTATTTCTATCCGGGACGGGCCATACGACCGGTTCTGTGTCGAGCCCAGGATATGGACGCCTGGCTTGAACGCTGTCTCGATCTCGCCCGCCAAGGGGCTATCCAGGGGGGCGACGGCCGTGACGACGTGCGCCATTTGCGTGAAATGGCTGAGGAGGCTCCGATAGTCGAACTGGTCAACAACGTGATGGGGCAGGCTATCGAGAAGCGCTCGTCGGACATCCATATCGAGCCGCGTGAATTCGATTTTCGCATTCGATTCCGGATTGATGGCGTGTTGCAGGAACAGCTCAATTTGCCGCGCGAGCGATTTGCTGCCGTGGTTTCGCGGATCAAGCTGATCTCCGCCATCGATATCGCCGAGCGTCGACTTCCGCAGGATGGGCGCATGAGCATTCGCGTCAGCGGCACCGAACTGGATGTGCGCGTCTCGACATTGCCCGGTGTCCATGGGGAATCAGTCGTGATGCGGTTGCTGCCCAAGGAGCGTGAATCTTTGCGACTAGATCGTTTGGGCATGTTGCCAGATCATCTGGACATTCTGCGCCAATGGATAGCGGAGCCCCACGGCATCATCCTGGTTACCGGACCTACTGGATCCGGCAAGTCGACCACCCTCTACGGTACCCTTGAGGAGATCAACGACGGTGTGCGCAAGATCATCACGGTGGAAGATCCGGTCGAGTGCCAGGTACCCAATATTACCCAGGTACAGGCTCACGCCGATATTGGCCTGACCTTCGCCGCAGCGCTACGTTCGATTCTCCGTCAGGACCCGGACGTCATCATGATCGGTGAGATTCGTGACCTGGAAACCGCAGAGATTGCTGTGCAGTCTTCCCTGACCGGCCATCTGGTGTTCTCGACCCTCCACACCAACGACTCGGTAAGTGCCTTCACCCGCCTCGTGGACATGGGGGTCGAGCCATTTCTCGTAGCCTCTCCGGTGCGCGGGGTTCAGGCCCAGCGCCTCGTCCGCAGGCTCTGCCAGTACTGCGCGGAAACGTGCGCCCCGAGCATTGGCGACGCGGAGCTGGAAGACACTCGCGTGGTCGCCGCTCGGTTATTTCCAGGGCAATCGGCGCGGTGGAAACGGGCTCGTGGTTGTGAGCGTTGCGAAGGTACCGGCTACCGTGGGCGCCTAGGAATCTATGAGTTAGTTGATCTGACTCCGGAAATGCGCGAACTGATCGTACAACGAGCAACTGCTGAGCAACTGCGGCGTTTGGCCTACGAGCAGGGCATGCGAAATCTTCGAGGCGACGGCCTCTTGAAGGCCTGGCTCGGCGAAACATGTCTCGATGAAGTTCGTCGTGTAACCAGTGGTTGATCTCATGATCTTCATCTATGAGGCCATCGATCGGAATGGTCGGCGATTCACCGGCGAACTCAATCTTCCCTCTCGGCAGGACGCGCTGCGGCAACTGCAGAACCAGGGATTGACACCACTTCGCCTGGAGCAGAAGAGGCGGGCGCTTGGCCGTCGCCGCTATCTGCGTGCTGAGGAGTTGAACATGGCCTTCCATGAACTTGCGACTCTGCTCGCTGCTGGAGTGACGCTGGCGGAAGCTGTGGCGGCTCAGGAGCGGACTGCGCACCATCCCGTCCTGGCGGCTGCGTTGGAGGTCATCGGAAGCGGCTTGCGAAGTGGGCAATCGTTTCCCGCTGTACTAGAGGCATCCGGACTGCCCTTGCCTAAGTATGTCTACCAACTCGTGGCCGCTGGCGAACTGACTGGCGACCTGGCCGGGGCGCTACGCGACTGCGCCCAGCAGCTGGAGTACGAAAGGCGCACTCGTGCGGAGATCACTGGGGCATTGGTGTATCCGAGCATCCTGGTCTTGAGCGGCTTGCTTGCGATAGCGACCTTGTTCGTATTTGTCGTTCCCAAGTTTGCCAACTTGCTCGATGAAGTGGCCGAACTTCCCTGGTTGGCTTGGATAGTGCTGAGCACCGGGGTATGGAGCAACGGGAATGCCGGCCTGTTGATGTTCATCGTCCTGGGCTTGTGCGTCGGAGTCGCGATGGGCTTGAGTAACGAGCGATTGCGGGACTGGGCCTTCGATCAACTGGCGAGGGTGCCACTGGTTGGTGAGTGGCTGCTCCAGGCAGAGATCGCGCAATGGTCCAAGGTACTTGGAACGCTTCTGAGAAACCGCGTCGCGCTGGTCGATGCTCTGGAAATGGCTGGTGGAGGGATGCGCATCGCTCGACAGCGCCAGGTGCTGGAGCGTGTTACCCAGGATGTGAGGGTCGGCGCTGCTCTGTCTGTGGCGCTTGAAGAGCGCCAGGCTATCACGGCCATTGGCGCAAACCTGGTTCGTGTTGGAGAGGCTTCCGGGCAACTCGCTGAGATGCTGCTGAGTCTGGCAACGCTGTATGAAGAAGCCGGCCGGGGCCGGATGAAGAAGACCCTGGTGCTGATCGAGCCGCTGGCCATTCTGCTGATTGGCTCCGTGTTTGGCTTGATCATCACTGGTGTTGTCTTGGCCATCACTAGCGCCAATGACATGGCGCTCTAGGTAACGATTGCAAGCTGCCCCGTTTCGATCGCGGGAGCGACCGGCAATTTGAATCCCGTCGGAAGGCGGAAACATCTGCGGAATCGGTATGAGCAAAGTGGCACAACGAGGTTTTACCCTTCTCGAGATGATCGTGGTGCTGGTGATCATCGGTCTATTGATGGGGCTTGTGGGGCCGCGTCTGTTCAGTCAGGCGGACAAGGCCAAGGCGCAGACCGCTGATACCCAGGTAAAGATGCTCAAGGGGGCGTTGCTAACCATGCGCCTGGATATCGGTCGCCTTCCGAGCGAGCAGGAAGGGCTTGGACTGCTCAATGCTCCACCGGCCGATGAACGCATCAAGGCATTTTGGAAAGGCCCCTACCTGGAGGGTGGGGTGCCGCTGGATCCGTGGAACCGCCCCTACGTCTACAGCGATAGATCAAGTACCGAGCAACCGTTCACTCTGTTCAGTCTGGGGGCGGATGGGCAGCCTGGTGGTGAAGGGCTGGATGCCGATGTCGGCTACCTGCCGCAGCGCTGATCGGGTGCGAGGGTTTACCTTGCTTGAGTTGTTGGTCGTGCTCGCCTTGGTCGCGGCTATCGCTGCGGTCGTGCTGCCAGGGTTGGCAAACATGCAGTCGGCCTGGTCTCGTCGGGTGGCTCTGCAGGATATTCAGGAGCAACTTCAAAGCCTGGGCCTCCGAGTACGCAACGACGGGAGGGAGCTGACCATCGATGCAGATGGCGCGTCGCGCGCGGAGATGTTGCATCTGCCTACCGGTTGGTTGATCGTCGCGGAACCTCCCGTGCGCTATCTGGCGAATGGGGTCTGTCTCGGCGGCAGTTTGCGGATCATTCACGATGGCCCGCCACGTGACGTCCGGTTGGACCCGCCATTCTGCGCTCCGCAAGGGCTTCCATGAGAGCTTCGCACCAGGCGGGATTCACACTTCTTGAGGCCGTCGTGGCGATGACATTGCTGGCTGTAGTGGGCGGCGCGTTGCTGGCATGGCTCAACTCCGGTTTCAGAAGCTTGCAGCGAGTCGAGGCCGCCGAGGAACGCATTGAGGCTGCCCAGGTCGCAATGGCGTACCTGGAAACGCTGAATCCGATGGAAGACCCCAATGGAGAAGTTCGGTTGGGGTACTACCTGCTGAGTTGGCAGAGTTCGCCTCGTTCAACGCCCAAACCCGTGGTTAGTCGTCATGGTGCCCAGCCCGGCCTCTACGATGCCCAGTTGTTTCGCGTCGAAATGCAAGTGCGAGCGCGAGATGAGCTTCTTTTTCGCTTTCGCCTTGAAAAGGTCGGCCACGTGCGGGTAGCCAGCCGTTCTGGAGACGGATGATGGAACGACGGGTCTGCAAGCAGTCTGCGTTCACGCTACTTGAGGTGTTGGTCGTCCTCATGCTGGTCTCGCTCGTCAGCGCACTTCTCATGCAGGCGCTGACCTACATTGGCAAGGTCAATAGTACGTTTCACCTGCATGCGGGCAGCAAACGAGTCGAGACGCTTGCCCATGGCTGGTTCCTGGATGCCGTGCAGAACCTCGTCGCTCCTGAACAGGGGGATGTTGCGATGAGTTTACGTGGGGACGAGCTCAGTTTCGAAGCTGTCTCTCTGGGCACCGTGGACCGTCGACAGGGTATTCCCCAGCCGTTTGCGTTTCGTATCGAAGCGCGGGGCGAAGGGCGAGATGCGGAACTGATATACGTGCGTCCGCTGTTGGACAGCCGTTGGTCAGTTTCGTCGCTGCCAGCGGATGCCCATTTTAGTTACCTGGATGCCAGTGGGGCGTGGCATCAAACATGGCCACCATCCTCAATGAACTTAGACCAGCTACCTGAGGCCATCGTGCTCGAAGCATTAGAGGACAATCTCTACGTCCTGGCCGTTGTACAGCTACCTAAAGTCAGGCCGTCTGTACATGAGCACTGAACAACATCGCAGTCGTGGTTTCGTGCTGGTCGGCGTGGTCTGGTTCCTGGCCGTCATGACTTTACTGGCAGCAGCAGCCGTGCTTTGGGTCGAGCGCTCCGTGAACGTCATGGACAACCGGCGTGCGGCCATGTTGAGGGAGATCGAGGAAAGTACATTGTTGGCGCGCGTGCAGTGGCTGATCGCGACACAGGGGTACACCATCGCCGGGCTGACGATTCCGAGTGACGGGGTAGCCCAGGTTCCGCAGATGGATTCGTCGGTCATGCCGGTGGGCGGTGAGCTGCCTTTGGATGGCCGTCCACTTTGCATGGCAAACGGCTGGTGCCTGGGGCTGACGGATGATGCAGCACGGCTCAGCCTCTCAGCTGTGGATCCTCGTCTTCTAGGTAACCTGCTGCTCGGCCTGGGTGTAACGCCGGAAGAGGTACCGGCCATGTTGGCGCAGTGGTCCGACTACCTCATGCCAGAGCGGGCTCCGCGCTTGGGCAGCGCCAGTGGTCGCGCCACCCGGAGGGGTGGCAGCCAAGACTCGCGTCGCACTCCACGTTCGGTGTTGGAGGTTTTCCTTCTCGATCGCTGGCAGCCTTGGGAGGAGCACTTGCTGAATGCCGACTGGACCGAGTTGGTGACGACCAGCGCTACGCCGTTGAACATCAATACTGCAGATCCTCGTGTCTTGAATCTGGCCTGGGGCTTGCCAGTGGAGCAAGTAAGTCGACTAATGGCGGCTCGCGAGCAGCAGGCACTCGCACAATCCACCGATTTGCGTGCCCTGTTGGGTGCACACGCAAGCCTTGTTCCCGACGATGGCTGGACCCGCCTCGCTAGCTCCACGCTGTCGATCCGTTTGCATCCCACTGGAGTGGAGCGAGCGACGGAGTACGAAGTCAGCTTCAGCTCCGACCATCGAATGCTGCCACCTTGGCAGCTCCAACTGAAAAGGTCCGTGAAGCGAAATGAAGCTGACTCGATCCATGCGTCTGGAGACGTTCCCGGAATTCTCTCCGCCCCGCTTATGGCAGGCCCGTGGTGAGGACGGGCAAGTCGCGCTGAAGTGGAAGCGTCGCAGTGTAGGTGTGTTTAGTGGCTGGCCGGTGCAATGGGTCATTGATCGCTCTCTGTGCATCTTCCATTGCTTGGACCTTGAACATGTTCCTCGATCCGATCGTCCCCGGGCTCTGGCGTTGAAGCTCTTATCAGTCTCTCCATTCCGCCATGCCGGACATTATGTGGTCTGGCGAGGCGGGCGAGCGATGGTGTGGTCGTGGGATGAGCGCGAACGTGAGGAAGCGGCTGCGACCCTGAGCGATGCGCCAAAGCGTTATCGCTGCATTCCTGAATCGTTGCTCCAGGCGCTACCCAAGTCCGAGGGGGCAACGGTACGTATGGTGCGAATCGGATCGGGAGTGGATCTGCAGGTGTGGCAAGGAAATACCTTGGCCATGAGTCATTGCTTTCCCATGTTGCCTGACCCCGAGAAGTACCTCCCACTGCTGCGAGGATTGACAGGAGTAGAGGTGTCTTTTGCTGTCGAGGCTACTTGTATCTCTTCGCTCAATCGCCCATGGGCCAATTCCGCAGTCGTCGGTGCTTCATCTCACTGCGAGCGGTGGCTTCCGCATGTATTGGCGGCTTCCTTGGCGCTGGGGGGGGGACTGAACATGGGCGTCGGATTTTCCTGGTGGTGGGCAGGGCGCGCCTTGCAGGCCCAGTACGATGAGTTGAGCCGTCAGGTCGAGCCTGTGTTAATAGCTCGCAGCACAGCGCTCAGGGCCAATGAAGCAAGTCTCAATCTGGTTCAAGCCTCGCGGGCCACGTCACAAAGCAAATTGCTCAGCCAGGTTGCCGCACTGTTGGACCGCGATAGCCGCTTGCTCGCTTGGCGCTTTGGAGGGCAAGAGCTGGAGCTCCAACTGGACACTCGCAAGGTTGATCCTCGCTTCTATGTCAATCGCTTCATGGAGGCTGGAAACTTCGAGAATGTGCGAGTGGAACCTGTGCCGCGTGATGGGGGAATAATACTGAGCCTGAGCTTGTCGCACGCAGGAGGGGAGGAATGATGTTGGACAACCGGATTTCCTTCCGCGCTCACTGGAACCAGCTCCGACGGCAGTATCAGGAAAGTCTCCCCCTGCGAATGTCGCTTTGGTTGGCAGTATTGTTGTTAGTCGTGCATCTGATTCTGCTTTGCCAGAATTGGCGTGTCGAACGTGAGGAACACTATCGGAGGTTGGCTAAGGATTGGCTCAAGCTGCAAGCGATTTCCCGTCAGACGTCGTGGCCGGAACGTTCGAAGCAGGCGGATGATGCCTTGCTTCGCGTGCGCGAGCGATTCTGGTTGTCCACCAATGCATCTCAGGCGCGCGCGGATGTTCAGGCCTGGTTGGATGATCAGGTCACGATGGCTGGCGTGGATGACGCGAAGATTACTGTTCTGGCACCTACGGGATTTGATCGCGAGGACTCTGTAGCACGGATCGAGGCTCAGGTTCGGGGTGTGTTTCACCCCGAATCGTTCAGCCGGCTGCTACATGCGATCGAGGGAGAGCCACGGCAAATCGTGGTGGACTACCTCGAGCTTAACAACCAGATATCTCCTGCGATTAACCTCCAGCTCTCTTTTCTGTTCCTTCAGCCGTCCCAGGCTGCGCTATAGCGGCGCATGGTCCAAATGAGTGCGAAAGGTTGGGACGTTTCCTACCACTAACTCGGCGTTTGGCGGTGGCCGCAAATGCGAGACTTCTTCGCCTTTGCGCCCGCATCCCATTGCCCGACTCGCGTGACATTCATGGACCACCAATCAACCCTGCGCTGGTACCTGCTGTTCCCCGCACTCACTGTTTCTTTCGGATGGTTGATCGCACCTGATACGGAGCCCCCCAGTGCGAGCTTCTCGAACCAGGATGACTGGGTACCTGTGAGCCTCCAACCTCATTCTGTCGATCCGGCTGGGGCCAAGCGATTGGCCGAGATGCTGTGGTGGGGGGGCGAGCGTTCGTCACCGGAAACTCGCGACAAAGAAAAGCGGGTTTCGACAGGAGAGGACGGCGTTGCCAGGGTTGAAGTTGCCTGGCGTTTTCACGGCATCGTCCGGGATCACCAAGGGACCTTCGCACTGATTTCAAAGGGGGCTACTACGCCGCCTTTGCGATTTTCCCGGGGCGCCATCTTGCCGGGAGGTGAGCGTCTGGAGCTGATCTCGACGCAAGGTATTCGATTCTCTCTCGCCGAAGACGGCGAGATTCAAGGTTTTGACAGGGAACTATATGCGCCACAGCAATAACCCGACCGAGCGATTCTCGTGCGGTCCATTGTTCATCGCAACATGCCTGGCTCTATCAGCGGGTTGCAGCACCACTCCCATGCAGATTCCTGACCCCTTGCTGGAGGTTGAGAGTGCTCGTGGCGATGAGGAGCCAGGCGCCAGCGCCACTACCGAGAGCGATGATCAGCAGGTCGCGCCAGCTCAGTTGGAGACCCACTTCAGCCGGACGCCCAGCGGTTTAGCGGTGGAGCGCGTGGGCATCGTAGATCGTGGTGACAAGGTTGTGCTTGATGACAAGACCGCCGATATCCGGCTCAACATCGAGGATATCCAGTTGCCGGCATTCATAAACGAGGTGTTCGGCAATATCCTCGAATTGCCATTCGAGATCGAAAGTGCCCTGAAGAGCAAGGTTGATCGGGTCACGGTCCGGCTGGAGCAACCCCAAACCCCGCAGATGGTCTATGAAGTGGCTAGGCAAATCCTGGCTAACTATGGCGTCGAGATCGTTCGGCAGGGCGATGTGTTTCGATTCCAGATTAAACAGGTTGGGTTGAGTCCCGACGAACCACCGATCCTGATTAGCGGGGATGCCCGGCCGGAGGTGCCCATCGCATATCGACCCGTGTTCCAGTTCATGCCCCTGAAAAATGTCGATACGCGGGACGTCATTCCCTGGCTCAACAGTGCCTATGAAAAGTCCGGGCTCAGTGTGTCGGCTGACGCGGCGCGAAGCGGATTGATGCTGAAGGGCATGTCGTCCATCGTTCGGCAGGCCTCTGAAGCGGTTCGCTTGCTCGATCAGCCCTTCATGCGTGGTCGTCATAGCCTGAGGGTCGATCCGGCGTTCGTAACTGCTGCTGACATGGCTGAGCAGCTCAAGTCTCTGATTTCGGCTCAGGGTTACAGCGTGAGTATTGGTCAAGCCTCCGGCACTATTGTCCTTGTGCCGCTGGACAGCTCCAACGGTCTCATCGTTTTTGCCAATGACGAAAGCCTTCTTGGTCTGGTGCGTGAGTGGGCGCAGCAGGTGGATCGAATTCCCGTTGCTGCGGCGGTCGTAGGGCAGGGCGAAGGAAGCGATAAAGAAGGGTTGTTCTATTACGAAGCACGCAATACACGGGTCACGGAGCTCGCCCGATCGCTGAGGTCTCTGATATCGGGGCTTGCTGGGGAGGGGGCCTACGGCATCACGTCCGGTCTGAGAAATAGTGCTTCAGCGCGCGCGGGGATGGCCACCGGCGGCCGGAAACCAAGCGAGGAAGGGGCTAAGGCTCCCGTTTCTCCCTTGCTGCAGGCTGCCGGAGCTGCTGCTCTTATGAGTGGAGGGCAGGATCGCTTGCTGGGTAGTCTGGCGTCGGACATCACCGGCAGTGGGACGATAGTGGAGGACGAGAACCGAAACGCCATACTGTTCCGGGGCTCAGCCAGGACTTGGCAGCAGATGCAGGAGCTTATCCGTCAGATGGACAAGCCTGCGCGTCAGGTACTCATCGAAGTCACGATCGCGAGCGTGAATCTCAGTGACGCAAAGTCCTTGCGGATGGACTGGAAGTTCCTGAATGGAGACTTCAGCAATGCCAAGCTGAGTGGCAGCATGGGCGGCGGGGGATTCAACTACGTGGTTAACACTGCGGGGGGCAATATGGCGACCATTTCCGCCATGGCCAAGGATCAGCGTGTCCGGGTCCTAGCTACCCCGCGCATTTTGGTCAAGAGCGGTGAACAGGCCAATATCAACGTGGGTAGCGATATTCCTGTGCCAACTGCGCAGATCAACGATGACAGTACGACTGGCGGAACTACCAACCTACGCAACGAGATCGCTTATCGCTCAACGGGTACCATTTTGAACGTCGCTCCAGTGGTCTATTCCAACAATCGCGTCGATCTCACTGTGAGCCAGGAGCTGAGCGACAGCGGTGGGGGCGGCGGCGAGGGGAAAGGGGGCAGCCTAGCGGCCCCCATTATTACCCGGACCTCCCTGGAAACGGCCTTGACCCTTAAGAGCGGTGGTTCCGTGTTGATGGGCGGATTGATCCGGGACAACGTCACGGACGCCAGTACCGGCGTACCTTTCCTTAAGGATATACCTTGGTTGGGAGCGCTCTTTGGTGACCAGGAGGTCGTCAAAAGCCGCGAGGAGGTCATCCTGCTGATCCAGCCATATGTGCTGGAAAGCGACGAAGACGCTAAGGAAGTCACCGCCAAGCTACGCGCAATGCTAGATCGATCGCTTGCATGCTCCGGAAGGGCAGGACAGTGCGGGTTGGACTGACGACCCGTTAGCATGGCGGACACGCCGCTCCGTTGGATATCAGATTTGGCAAGTCTTATTAGGCTCGGTGCGAAAAGTGGCTGCGGGCTTCGCGCGTGGCGCTGTATTGAAACAGGTAGTGGTCAACCCATCCTGGGCGGTGGCGGGCAATGCATGAGTCCTTTTACCGAAGACGATACTGTGGCGCCCTGAGTCGAGAAGGGGCTGACCGTTTCCGCCGGTATGAGTACCGGCAGTGCCCTAGGCAACCTTGCGGCGGCGAGCCAGAACGGAGGCACTGCCCTGGTTGGGGCTGGAGCCACCCTGGCAGCCCGGGAGTTGGCTCTACAAGCAGTGGTTGGTTGGCCGTTCCTATCGGCGAGTACAACGCCCAGAAGAAAACGGGCCCTGCTGGGCCCGTTCTTCATTTGAACAAGCGATGCCTTGGCGTGTGTGTGAAAGGGCGGTTCTTACAGGCCGCTCATGCCGACTGCACCACTTCCGCACCCACTCCGGTCCCTGCCTCCGCATCAATCGCTTCCATGCTCAGATGCGCCGTCTCCCGTAACAGGAACGAACACAGCGCCACCAGTACCAACGCCGCCGCGCCGTACGCCGCCACACCAAAGGGGCTACCAGTGGTGATCAGGATGGCGGTGGCCAGGCTGGAGGCGGTACCGCCGCCGAAGGCTGCGCCGATCTGGTAGGCGGCGGACATGCCGGAGTAGCGCATGTCGCGGGGGAACTGTTCGGCGAGGAAGGCCGGGATCGGGCCCTGGGTAGCGCCCATCAGTGCGCCGACCACGATGTACGCCATGCAGGCGATGGGCAGGCTGTGGCGACCCACCAGGGCGAAGAAGGCGAAGAAGCCGGCGGCCATCAGGGCGGCGCCGAGGATCATCACGGTGCGGCGGCCGATTCGGTCGGAGAGGCTGGCGAATAGCGGTGCGCTGATGACGATGGCCACCGACAGGGATACGTCGAACAGCAAGGCTTCGGTGCTGCCATAGCCCAGTTGCGTGGCGTAGGCGAGGAAGAAGGTGCTGCCGATGTAGGCGATGGTCACGTAGCCGAAGGCGATGCCGGTGCACAGCAACATTTCCCGGGGGCGCGAGCGCAGGGCGGCGACCAGGGGCAGGCGGGGGCTTTCGTTGCGTTGCAGCGGCTTGCTGGCGGGGTTGGACAGGCGTGCGTAGAGGCCGATCAGTACCAGGATGCCGCCGAGCCAGAAGGGGATGCGCCAGGCGAAGTCGGCCAGGTTGTCATCGTATGCGGTGCTGACGATGGCGAACACCGCAGAACCCAGGATGCCGCCGATACCGATGCCCATGCTGGTGAAGCTGCCCCACAGGCCGCGCTTGCCGCGTGGTGCCGATTCAATACCGAACAGCGCTGCGCCGCCCCATTCGCCGCCCGCGGCAAAACCTTGCACAAGGCGCAGCAGCACCAGCAGCACGGGGGCCGCGGCGCCAATGCTCTCGTGAGAGGGCAGGCAGCCGATGGCCAGGGTGGAAAAGCCCATCAGCAGCAGGGTGATCACCAGGGCTTTTTGGCGGCCGGCCTTGTCGCCGAGGTGGCCAAACACCATGCCGCCCAGGGGGCGGGCGAAGAAGCCGGCACCGAAGGCGCCGAACGCCACCAGTGTCGCGGTGAGCGGGTCCAGGTCGGGGAAGAACACCTGCGGAAAGACCAGGGCGGCGGCGATGCCGTAGATGACGAAGTCGTAGAACTCCAGGGCGGTGCCCATGCCTGAGACGAAGAACGTCCGGAGCGCCGATTGCGAACCCGTTGCCGGGGAAGGTTGATTGGCCATGTGCCTTTGCTCGTCTTGTCGTTGTTGGAGGGAGCTGTTGGCAGCCGGTGGCGCCGGCCGCCGATTGGGGTCAGAAACGCACGCTGCCCGAGCGGGCCAGTACCACCGGGTTGCCCGCGGCGTATTCCAGCTCGAACTGCTCGGTGTCGATGCCGATGGTGAGCAGGGTTTCCCAGCGCTCCTTGGGTGCCAGGGCCAGGTCCGGGTGGAAACAGATCGGCGCCTGCTCGCCCAGGTCGCCGCACATGGCGCTGGCACGGGAGGCCAGGGGTTTACCGGTCATGGCGTCCAGGTTGCCGTTCACATGGTCCAGGCGGGCGTAGGTGGTGGACACGTCCAGGGTGCGTTCGCCGGGAACCAGCTCAGGGGCGAGGAAGTGGTTGGTGTGGGTAATCCAGCCGTCCCCGCGTGGGAGTACCACGGCGGTGGCTTCGCGGGAGAGTTCGATGCTCGCCGCGCGGGGCGATGCATCCTGGCGCGAGAATACCGTCAGCACGGTGGACGCGCTGACCCGCGCCGAGCGGGCCAGCGCGATGGCTTCGTCCACGCTGCGGGCTTCTTCCAGCAGGCGCCTGGCGATGGCGTGCACCGGCACGCCGGCGCTGTCGTTGTCGCTGCGGTGGTGGAGGATGTTGAAGTGCAGGCCTAGGCCTGCACTGTTCACGCCGATCTTGCCGAGCATGCCGAACTCGGTGAACAGCTTGACCCCGAGGCCGGCTGTGCCGGTGAGTTGAAGCATCAGGCCATTGGGCACCAGGGCGTCGTGCCAGTCCCAGGTCTGGATGGTACGCGGGACCATGGCGCCGCGCGGGGCGAACACGGCGGTAGAGCATTCGCCTTCGGGCGGTGTCGGCATCACCGCGAGGATTTCCGTGCGGGCGTTCAGCGCCGCCAGTTGCCAGAGCGGCAGCCCAGCACCTTCTGCGGTGGCAGCCACTTCCTGGGCCAGTGCCGGGCTCCAGGCTTCCAGGGCGCCGAGGCTGGCTTCGCCCAGCTGGCGGACCTGGGCAGGATCGACATCCACCTGGGAGAAGAAATCGAGGTAGAGCG
This sequence comes from Pseudomonas sp. OTU5201, assembly GCF_038440135.1. NCBI lineage: Bacteria > Pseudomonadati > Pseudomonadota > Gammaproteobacteria > Pseudomonadales > Pseudomonadaceae > Pseudomonas > Pseudomonas sp. OTU5201. The sequence continues at coordinate 119,847 of NZ_JASATC010000010.1, forward strand.
ATACCGTCTGCCGGATCTGCTCCGCCCACCGTTCACCGATCTGTCGGCCACGGATCAGTGGGTTCTGGGTGTCGGTGACGAAGGTATGGACTTTCACTGCAAGTTACCTGTTGAGCGTTGGATTGTTTCGGGGCCGCACACCGGAGCGATGCCCTTTAGCGGGAAGAAGTGGTTCAGCGATTGCGGGTGAAGACATCGCGCCCGGCGAACCAGGTTTTCAGCACCTGGGTATCGCGCAGGGCCTCGGGCTCGACCTGGAACACGTCGCGGTCCAGCAGGATCAGGTCGGCCTGTTTGCCTGGTTTCAGCGAGCCGATCTGGTCGTCGAGGCGAATCGCGCGGGCGGCGTTCAGGGTGTAGGCCTGGAACATCGCCTCCCGGTCGATTTCCTCGGCGGCGTTCAGCACGCCTTTCGGTCCCTTACGGCTGACGGCCTGGTAGATGGCCTTCCACGGTTCCGGGGTGGTGATCGGCCAGTCGCTGGCGCCGGCGATGATGGCGCCGTTCTTCAGCAGCGAGCGGGCCGGGTACTGGTACTGGAAGGCCATGGCGCTGACATAGGGCTGGATCAGGTCGATGCTCAGCTCGTCGGCGCTGGCCCAGTAGAGCTGCATGGAGGCGATCACATCCAGCGGCTTGAAACGGGCGAACTCCCTCGGGTTGACCATCTGCAGGTGCGTGATGGAGTGGGGGATACCACTGTTGCGGGCCTTGCGCGCCTGATTGATGCCATTGAGGGACTCGCGCACCGCGCGGTCACCGATAGCGTGCACGTGCACCAGCCAGCCACGGGCGTCGGCGGCATCCACCAGCTCGCCGAAATGCGCTGGGTCGATCAGCAGCTCACCGCGCTTGTTGGCGTTCTTGTAGGGTTCCAGCATCGCGGCGCTCTGGGCCGGGTGTTCCGCCACGCCATCGGCGAAGACCTTGATGCCCGGCAAGCTCAGGTTCGGCACGCCTTGGAATTGCTGGCGCACCTTGTCGAGTTCGTCGAGGTCCTTGGGCGTGGCCTTGGAGTCGGCCATCAGCAGGGCGGCGACATGGGCCGTGAGCTCTCCAGACTCAGCCATCGCCTTGTAGGTGGGCAGCATGCCAACTGAACTGTTGTCTAGCGGCCCACCGGGAATCTCATTGGCCAGCGGGTCCATCCAGGCGGTAATCCCGAGGCTGTTGAAGTGCTTCAGGGCGTCGCGGCCGCCGGCCAGCAAATCGCGGTCGGAGGGCAGGGGGATCAGCTCCTGCGCTGCGTAGAAGCCGGCGTCCACAAGGAATCCATTGGGCTGGCCGCTTTCGTGGTGGCCGATGGTGGCCAGCGCTTCGCCCTTTAGGCGCTTCACCTTGGCGGCGTCGATACCGGCGCGCTTCAGCATGGCCTGGTTGGCCCAGCCGGTGTGGTAATCCCAGCCGGCAAAAAGGATTGGCGTATCGGCCCACTCGCCGTGGTTGAAGCGCTGTCCTAAGGCGTCGAGCTGGTCCCAGTAGCGGGTGGGCAGACCGCCGACTACCAGGAACTCGCCACGCGTCGCTTTGCCGTCTTCGCGCCACTGGCGCAGGCGCCGCTCCAGCTCATCCAGCGGAATCTCTTCGCCATTGAGGCTGGCCTGGCGCATCTGCAGCCCACCCTTGATCACATGGGCGTGGGAGTCGATGAAGCCCGGCATCAGCACCTTGCCGCCGAGATCCAGCACTTGCGTCTTCGCCTGCTTGAGCTTCAAGACCCGGGCGTCGGAGCCGACGGCCACGATCTTGCCGTTCTCGATGGCGACTGCCTGTTGCAGGGGTTGGCCCGGTTCGGCGGTGTAGACCTTGCCGTTGTGCAGGATGAGATCGGCGGATGCCATAGTTTCCATGGAAGAAAAGGCGAGCGCGACGGAGAGTGCCAGGGAGACAATCGGCTTCATGTGTGGGTGGCCTTGATTCTTGTTGGTCTGTGGGCAAAGACTAACCAGTCGGCCAGCCTGGAATAACGCCAGGCACGGCATAACTTCTTTTCTGAAGTGGAAATAAACATGGACCGATTGACCGCGCTGGGCATGTTCGTGGCTGCCGCCGAACAGGGTAATTTCAGCCGCGCCGCCGAGCAGCTCGGCACTACGCCGTCTTCGTTGACCAAGGCCATCGCGCAACTGGAAGAGGGCCTTGGCGCCAAGCTGTTCGAGCGCACCACCCGTCGGATGTCACTCACCGAGGCTGGGCACATCTACCTGGAAGGCGCTCGTCAGGCGCTGATGCAGTTGCAGCTCGCCGGCGAGGGGGTCGAACAGTTGCAGCACGAACTGCGCGGCAGCCTGCGCATCACCGCGCCGCCATCCTTCGCGCCGGCCTTCCTCAACGCCGTCTGCTGCCGCTTCCTACGCGAACATCCCCATGTGCACCTGGAGGTGGATCTCTCCGACACCTACGTCGATCTGGTGGACGGCGGCTATGACCTGGCCCTGCGCGATGGTCCCACCGACCTGCCCGGTGTGATCGCCCAGCCCCTGGTGGAGAACCGCATCACCCTCTGCGCCAGCCCCGCCTACCTGGCGAGTCGGGGCGGGGAGGTGACCCTGGACAATTACCTTCAGCACGACTGGCTGATCCTCCGGCATCCCTTACTCAACCGGCATTTCTGGTGGGTGACCAAGGACGATCAGCGCATCCGCCTGAACCAGCCCATACCGCGCGTGTCGAGCGACAACTACGATTTCCTGCTCGCCTGCCTGCTGGATGGCCAGGGCCTGCAGTTCATCCCGCAATGGAGCGCGGCACCTTATCTGGCGCGAGGCGAACTGGTTGAGGTGATGCCCGAGTGCTGGCGCGAACCGAGCGGCTTCGGCCCGCAGATCTACGTGCTCTACCTCACCCACCGGCGCAATACGCGCAAGGTGAAGGTGTTCATCGAGTACCTGAGGGGGTACTGGCAGGTGAACGGCGCCAGCGCGTGAAAGACACTGGGCGCGTTTTCTCGGACGCCGCCGTCGGCGCGCTCGACGCCTCGGCGAGGGCGAGTCCATCCAATTACAGGTTCGTAATTGGATGGGTTGAGGCACGAAACCCATCGGGCGGAGTGGCAGGGGATCGAATCGTTGGTTTTCGCTGCGCTCAACGCCAAGCTACGGAGCTTCGGCCTTATGGGCGAGACGCTCGCGGCAGAAGTCGACGAACAGTTGCGCAGGCTTGGTCAGTTGGCCGCGCTTGAGGCGGGCGGCCACCAGGCCGGAGGTGGCGACGGGTTCGGTGATGTCGACGGTGACCACCTTCTTGCCGTCGTAGGTGCATTCGGAGTGGGGGCGGGTGACCAGCAGGGAGAAGCCGAAGCCCTGGCCGACCATGCCGCGCACCATCTCGATCGACGGCGAGCTGAAGACAATGTTGGGCGTCAGGCCCAGTTCATGGAACAGGCTGACGAAGTAAGTGCGGCTTGGCTGCACGTCGAGCAGGATCATCGGTTCCAGGCAGAGGTCGCGCAGAGAGACCTGGGGCTGGCTGGCGAAGCGATGATTCTCCGGCAGCAGCGCGTAGGGCTTCTGCGGCGGCATCAGCGGTTCGGTGGCGATGGTGCTGTCCAGGTCGTGCTCGTAGAGGAAGGCCAGGTCGAAGGTGCCGGCGGTCAGACCTTGCACCAGTTCCTGCTGCTCGCCGTCGCGGATGCGGATGTCCACGCCGGGGTAGCGCTCGCGGAAGCCCGCGATCAGTTGCGGCAGGTAGAGCGGGGCGACGGTCTCGAAGCAGCCGATGTCGATCTGCCCGGCGACGATGTCGTTGTCGGCCAGGGCGTTCTGTTCGAATTCGCGCGCCACCCGCAGCAGCTCCTGGGCTTTCTCGTAGAAGCGCGCGCCGCTGGGCGTGAGGGATACGCCCTGGGCGTGGTGGCGGATGAACAGCTGCACACCGAAGCTCTCCTCCAGGCCCTTGATGGCGGTGGAGATGGACGGCTGGGCGATGTACAGCTTGCGCGACGCTTCGGCCACGCTGCCGGCCTCCACCGTCGTCACGAAATACTTGAGTTGTCGCAAGGTATAGGTAGCCACTGGCACCTCCGCTTCTTGTCGGCCGCTGGCGCTGTGCGGGCGGCTCATTCTTCTCGTGGTCGTGAGTGGCACCTTACCCCAGACGCGCAGTGTCAGGCCTGATGGGCTGCCGAGCTTTTTCATATGACTCGAGCATATTTTTAATAATTTTCCTCTGCCGGTAGCTGGCGCACCATCTGCCTCGACCCGAATAACAACATGACCGCGACGACGGTCGATCTGGGAGTGCAGCGTGTTAGAACTCGGCTATTGGCAGCAGAAAGCTGCCCGGCAAGCATTCACTGACAAGGCGCTGATCGGCGGCCGCCAGGTGGCCGCCGCCTCCGGTGCCACCTTCGACTCCATCAACCCGGCCACCAATGAGCTGCTGGCCCGCGTCGCCGCCTGCGGCGAGGCGGAGGTTGACCTCGCCGTGCGTACTGCGCGCCGCGCCTACAACGAAGGCCCCTGGGCGCGCATGGCACCGGTGGAGCGCAAGAAGGTGCTGCTGCGCCTTTCCGAACTGATGATGGCCCATCGCGAAGAGCTGGCCCTGCTGGACTCGCTGAACATGGGCAAGCCGGTGATGGATGCCTGGAACATCGATGTGCCCGGCGCCGCCCATGTGTTCGCCTGGTACGGTGAGGCCCTGGACAAGCTCTATGATCAGGTGGCGCCCACTGCGCCGAACGCCCTGGCCACCATCACCCGCGAAGCGCTGGGCGTAGTCGCCGCCGTGGTGCCCTGGAACTTCCCCCTCGACATGGCCGCCTGGAAGCTGGCTCCAGCCCTGGCCGCTGGCAACAGCGTGGTGCTCAAGCCTGCCGAGCAGTCGCCGTTCTCCGCCCTGCGCCTGGCCGAACTGGCGCTGGAAGCCGGGCTGCCGGAAGGCGTGCTGAACGTGGTGCCGGGCCTGGGCGAAAGCGCCGGCAAGGCCCTGGGCCTGCACCCGGATGTGGATTGCCTGGTGTTCACCGGCTCCACCCAGGTGGGCAAGTACTTCATGCAGTACTCAGCCCAGTCCAACCTCAAGCAGGTCTGGCTGGAGTGTGGCGGCAAGAGCCCGAACCTGATCTTCGACGACTGTCGCGACCTGGACCTGGCCGCTGAGAAGGCCGCTTTCGGCATCTTCTTCAACCAGGGCGAGGTCTGCTCGGCCAACTCTCGCCTGTATGTACAGCGCTCGATCCGCGACGAGTTCATCGAACGCCTGCTGGCCAAAGCTCGCGACTGGATGCCTGGTGACCCGCTGGACCCGGCCAGCCGTGCCGGTGCCATCGTCGACGCCGGGCAGACTGCGCGCATCATGTCCTTCATCGAAGGCGCGCAAGGGGAGGGCGCTCGGTTGCTCACCGGTGGTCGTCGCCTGTCCTTCAATGGTTCCAGCAACTTCGTCGAACCCACTGTCTTCGCCGACGTGAGCAGCGACATGCAGTTGGCGCGTGAAGAGGTGTTCGGCCCTGTGCTGGCCGTCAGCACGTTCGATACCGAGGAAGAGGCGTTGCGCCTGGCCAACGACAGCATCTACGGCCTGGCTGCCTCGGTGTGGAGCGATGACCTGCACCGCGCCCACCGCGTCGCCCGCGCGCTCAAGGCGGGCACGGTGTCGGTCAACACGGTGGACGCCCTGGACGTCACCGTGCCCTTCGGTGGTGGCAAGCAGTCCGGTTTCGGCCGCGACCTCTCGCTGCATTCCTTCGACAAGTACAGTCAGTTGAAAACGACCTGGTTCCAGCTGCGCTGAGGTCGCCATGACGACCCGGCCGCGTGCTCCTACGGTGCGCGGCCGCCCATAACGAGAAACACCTTCCTGTCGCGTGGTGCACGCGCGGGTTCACGGCTTCCTGGCCACGACTGCCTCAGCAACTGACCACAACTTACAAGTAGTGAGGGAGTTTTCATGCTCAAGTCCTTACCGTGCATCCGTGTCGCCTTTGGCGTCGCCCTGCTGGCGGTCGCCGGTGTACCCGCCCAGGCCCAGTCCTCCAGCCTCACCGTGATCTCCTTCGGCGGCGCTACCAAGGCAGCCCAGGATGCGGCCTATTTCAAACCCTTTGAACAGAGCGGCGCCGGCAAGGTGGTCGCTGGTGAGTACAACGGCGAATTGTCCAAGGTGAAGGCGATGGTCGACATCGACCAAGTCACCTGGGACGTCGTTGAAGTGGAAAGCCCCGAGCTGTTGCGCGGCTGCGAGGAAGGGTTGTTCGAGCGTATCGACCCAGCCCTGCTCGGCGAGTCGGCCAGCTACATGCCCGGCACAGTCAGCGAGTGCGGCGTGGCCAGCTACGTCTGGTCCATGGTGCTGGCCTACAACGCCGACAAGCTGGCTGCCGCACCTGCCTCCTGGGCGGACTTCTGGGATACCCAGCGTTTCCCGGGCAAGCGCGGCCTGCGCAAAGGCGCCAAGTACACCCTGGAAGCCGCGCTGCTGGCCGACGGGGTAAAACGCGAAGACCTCTACAAGGTGCTGGAAACCCCGGATGGTGTGACCCGTGCCTTCCGCAAGCTGGACCAGATCAAGCCCCATATCCAGTGGTGGGAAGCCGGCGCCCAGCCGCCGCAGTGGCTGGTGGCAGGTGACGTGGTGATGTCGGCCGCCTACAACGGTCGCATCGCTGCAGCGCAGAAGGAGGGTTCCAGGCTCGCCATCGTCTGGAATGGCAATCTCTACGACCCGGATCACTGGGCCATCGTCCGTGGCAGCCCGAACAAGGCCCTGGCCGAGCGCTTCATCGCCTTTGCCAGCCAGGCGGATACGCAGAAAACCTTCTCCAGCCAGATCCCCTACGGTCCGGTCCACAAGGACGCCTTGGCCGCACTGCCCGCCGCCACTCAGATGCAACTGCCCACCGCGCCGGCAAACCTGGCCGATGCGCAATTGGTCAGCGCGGAGTTCTGGGTCAACCACGGTGAGGAACTGGAGGAGCGCTTCAACGCCTGGGCAGCACGTTGAACATTGCGCCCCGCAGACGCCGGAAGTGCGGCGAGCGGGCGGGGCGTGACTGGCGGGGCCGGCCCTTACCGCGCCCTGCAATACCAGGCTCGTCGGTGGTTATGGCCGGGCGGGCCAATAACAAGTACAAGATCGGGAGAATGTCATGAGTGCAAGTGTGTCTGTTCCTGCCCATGGGCAGGTGGAAGAAGGTGGATTCCGCCGCGTGCTGGGCCTTGGCGCGTTATTGGCGGTGGCGATCGGCCTGGTGGTGTCCCAGGGTGTGATGGTGCTGATGCTGCAGGGCGCCGGTTTCTCCGGGTTGGGCTTCATCGTCCCGCTGGGGCTGGCCTACCTGCTGGCCCTGAGTTACGCGTTTTCCTTCTCCGAGCTGTCGCTGATGATTCCCCGTGCCGGCGGCCTTTCCAGTTACACCGAGGTTGCCCTGGGGCATTTCCCGGCCATCCTGGCGACCTTCTCCGGTTATGTGGTGGTCGCGATGTTCGCCTTGTCGGCCGAACTGCTGCTGCTCGACCTGATCGTCGGCAAGGTCTATCCGGGTGTGTTCCCGCCCTTCAGCATCGCTTTCGGCGTGCTCGGCCTGTTCACCGTGCTCAACCTGATGGGCATCGACATCTTCGCCAAGCTGCAAACCGCCCTGGCGGTGGTGATGGTGATCGTGTTGCTGGTGCTGGGCCTGGCCGCCGTCGTTGAAGGCGCGCCCACCGAAACCGCCAGCACCGTGCTGCACGGCGACTGGAACCCCATGGGAGCGGGTGTGCTAACCCTTACCGCACTGGCCGTGTGGGGCTTCGTCGGCGCCGAGTTCGTCTGCCCGCTGGTGGAGGAAACCAAGCGTCCCGAGCGCAACATCCCGCGCTCAATGATTATCGGCCTGACCGTCATCTTTATCACCATTGGGCTCTACTGCCTGGGCGCACTGTTCATGGTGCCCACCGAGGCCCTGACCACCGACGCACTGCCGCATTACCTGTTCGCCACCACGGTGTTCGGCAAGGCGGGTGAGGTGTTCCTGGTGATCGCCGCGGTTACCGCCACCTGCAGCACCCTGAACACCTCGCTGGCGGCCATCCCGCGCATGCTCTATGGCATGGCGCAGAACGGCCAGGCTTTCCCGCAGTTCAAGCTGCTCAGCCCGCGCGCCCGCACGCCCTGGGTGGCGGTACTGTTCGTGGCCGCCATTACCGGCCTGCCGATTCTGGTCATGGGCCAGGATGCCGCCTCCATCAACCTGCTGCTGCTCGCCGCGGCCCTGGCCTGGCTGCTGGCCTACATCATCGTGCACCTGGATGTAATCGCCCTGCGCCGTCGTTACCCGGCCATCGCCCGTCCGTTCAGCACGCCGTTCTATCCGCTGCCGCAGCTGTTCGGCATCGCCGGCATGCTTTACGCCATCTGGTATGCCTCGCCGAGCCCGGACATGACCGGCAAGATTTTCGGCATTGCCGGTGTGGTGCTGGCGCTGGTGTCGCTGATTGCCGTGGTCTGGATCAAGGTCGTGATGCGCAAGGACCTGTTCCGCCCTGAGCCACTGGAGCAGATCCAGTGACACGCCGCGACTGAAGGCAGGGGCGGGCGACATGCAGTTCGTCGCCCGGATACCTGCCCGCGTGCCCGGCATCCTGCCGGGCATCGGGCGCCTGGGCGCTAGGCGGGCAGGGCAGTTTTTTCGTATAGCTCGAAGACATATTTAATATTTTCCCTGCCCATCGGCTTCGGCCAGCATCGGCACAGCTGAATAGCGGGAAGAGGAGACCCCCAAAGATGAACGCTCAATTCCAGGCACAACGCGAAACCCGTGATTACCAGGCAGCGGATGCGGCCCACCACATCCATGCCTTCCTCGACCAGAAGGCGCTGAACGCCGAAGGGCCGCGAGTGATCGTCGGTGGCGAGCGCCTCCACCTCTGGGACAACGACGGCAAGCGCTACCTCGACGGCATGTCCGGCCTGTGGTGCACCAACCTCGGCTACGGCCGCAAGGACCTCACAGCCGCTGCTACCCGCCAGCTGGAGCAGCTGCCGTACTACAACATGTTCTTCCACACCACCCACCCGGCCGTGGTGGAACTGTCGGAGCTGCTGTTCAGCCTGCTGCCGGGCCACTACAGCCATGCCATCTACACCAACTCCGGCTCCGAAGCCAACGAGGTGCTGATCCGCACCGTACGCCGCTACTGGCAGATTCTCGGCAAGCCCGAGAAAAAGGTCATGATCGGCCGCTGGAACGGCTACCACGGCTCCACCCTGGGTGCCACGGCGCTGGGCGGCATGAAATTCATGCACGAGATGGGCGGCATGCTGCCGGACATCGCCCACATCGATGAGCCTTACTACTTCGCCAACGGCGGCGACCTGACTCCCGAGGAGTTCGGACTGCGCGCGGCTCGCCAGTTGGAAGAGAAGATCCTCGAACTGGGCGCCGACAAGGTTGCCGCCTTCGTTGCCGAACCCTTCCAGGGGGCCGGCGGCATGATCTTCCCGCCGGAAACCTACTGGCCGGAAATCCAGCGCATCTGCCGCAAGTACGACGTGCTGTTGTGTGCCGATGAAGTGATTGGTGGCTTCGGCCGTACCGGCGAATGGTTTGCCCACCAGCACTTCGGCTTCGAGCCGGACACCCTGTCCATCGCCAAGGGCCTGACCTCCGGCTACATCCCCATGGGCGGCCTGATCCTCAGCAAGCGCATGGCCGAAGTGCTGGTCGAGCAAGGCGGTGTGTTCGCCCACGGCCTGACCTACTCCGGTCACCCGGTGGCAGCTGCGGTGGCCCTGGCGAACCTCAAAGCACTGCGCGACGAAGGTGTGGTGACCCAAGTGAAGAGCGACACCGGCCCTTACCTGCAGCAGTGCCTGCGCGAAGTGTTTGGCAACCACCCGCTGGTGGGCGATATCCAGGGCGCTGGTCTGGTTGCTGCGTTGCAGTTCGCCGAAGACAAGGCCACCCGCAAGCGCTTCGCCAACGAGAACGACATCGCCTGGCGTTGCCGCACCATCGGCTTCGAGGAGGGGCTGATCATCCGCTCCACCCTCGGCCGCATGATCATGGCGCCGGCCCTCGTGGCCACTCGTGCCGAGATCGACGAACTGGTCAGCAAGACGAAGATCGCGGTGGATCGCACCGCGCAGGAGCTGGGACGCCTCTAGTCCCGCTACGGACCGCCGGCGACCAGGGCCGGCGGTCCTCTACCACAGCTGCTAGGCAGTGTTACGGCGCCCGGGATTGCTGCCCGCGCGCCGTTTTTTTGTGCCTGGGTTTCGCTGCCTGGTACATGCCCTTCGGGGCGAGTTCATTCCTCCAACAAGCCGGCCAATCCTCCCCAGCGACCAGTGGTCGAAGAGAATATATTGCGCATGTAATATTATGAGTGTAATTTAAGTTCCTTGCTCGACCCCCCGAGCCCTTCCCCAGGAGACAGAACCATGAGCGAACACAAGCACCAAGGCGTTGCCCTGATCACTGGCGCATCCACCGGCATCGGTGCCACCTATGCCAAGCGCCTGGCCGAGCGGGGTCATGACCTGTTGCTCGTCGCCCGTGACCAGAACCGCCTGGAAGCCCTGGCCGCCGAGCTGCGCCAGCAGGCCGGAGTGAAGGTGGAAGTGCTGAAGGCCGACTTGACCGACAAGGCCGATCTGACCCGCGTTGCCCAGCGCCTGCGCAGCGATTCCGCCATCAGCGTGCTGGTGAACAATGCCGGCGTGGCCGTCAGCGGCAGCCTGCTGGAAACCGACCTCGACCGTTTCGACGCAATGATCCAGCTCAACGTGGTGGCCGTGACCCACCTGGCCGCCGCCGCTGCCGCCAACTTCGTCGCCCAGGGTCGCGGCACCCTCATCAACATCGCCTCCGTGCTGGCCCTGGCGCCGGAAATGTTCAATGGCACCTACAGCGGCACCAAGGCCTTCGTGCTCAACCTCAGCCAGTCGTTGAACTCGGAAGTGAAGGACAAGGGCGTGCGGGTGCAGGTAGTGCTGCCGGGGGCGACCCGTACCGAAATCTGGGAGCGCTCGGGCACCGGTATCGAGAACATCCCGCAGGAAATCCTGATGGACGTGGTCGAGATGGTGGATGCCGCGTTGGCCGGTCTGGATCAGGGCGAACTGGTGACTATCCCCTCGCTGCCGGAGCAAGGCGACTGGGAGCGCTTCACGGCTGCTCGTTTCCACATGGCACCGAACCTGTCGCGTTCGTCGGCAGCGGATCGCTACAAAGCCTGATTGGCTCTCCAACGCAAAATGCCGGGTGAGTGCCCGGCATTTTGCTTCGCGAGTGAATTCGTTCCCGCAAGAGGGAAGGAAATCAGGCGAAAACGAAGTACTTGCGCACCGTTTCCACCACTTCCCAGGTGCCTTTCATGCCGGGTTCGATCACGAACACGTCGCCGGCCTTAAGGTGCTTCGGCTGCTCGCCCTCCGGGGTGATGATGCAGTAGCCATCCAGAAAGTGGCAGTACTCCCACTTCTCGTAGTTGACCTCGAACTTGCCGGGCGTGCAGATCCAGGTGCCCATGATCTTGCTGCCGTCCTTGGACAGGTAGGCGTTGAGATTCACGGTGTGCGGATCGCCGCCGATGCGCTTCCACTTGGTGGCGTCCAGGACGGGGGTAGGGCAGGTCTCGCGCAGGACGGTGATGAAGTCGGACATTTCAGCTCCAGACAATCTGATGAAAGGCCCGTCACCATAGGTCCAATGATCTGCCGGGAGTTGTCTGGATTCGACCCCCAGGTGTCTATGAACGCGCCGGCAAAATAGGCAAAAGGGCGCTAACGTGAATCCAGGGGGCCGATTCTTCCGGTCTCAGGTAGCGGCCCGTGTCGGGTTGCCTCGGAAGTAGCCGGTGGAGCGGGGGCGCTCCACGAGGAGGTGCTCTCATGAACACCCAGTGGTTCAGCCATGACAACGCCGCCTCGGAAGGCAGCTTCGACAAGTGGTGGGATACCTATGGCGAATGGTTCGACTCTGAGGATCAGTTGCTCAGTGGCGAAAGCGGCATCCAGCGCCTGCATACTCAGGATGGTCGGTTGCTCTACAGCAAGCGGCAGATCAACCACTTCCACCACGACCTGGTCCACCCGTTCGGCGAGCCGACCATCCTCCATGAAATGAGAGCCTTGCAGGCCCTGGCCAAGTTGGGGATCCGCGTGCCCAAGGTGGTGTTCAGCGCCGCACGCAAGACCGAAACCGAATGGCAGGCGTTGCTCATCACCGAAAGTCTCGACGGCTTCATCAGCCTCGAAGCGTGGTATGCCCAGCCAATGCCGGCCAACTTGCGCCAGCAGTTGATCCAGCAACTGGCCAACACCATAGCGCGCATGCACCGTGCCGGCTGGGAGCACGGTCGGCTCTATCCGAAGAACATCTTCGTCAAAGTCACCGGTGATCGGGAGCCGCATGTGGAGGTCGCCCTGCTCGGCCTGGCCAAGGCCAATCATCGCCTGACTGCCTACAGCGCTTCGAAGCACGACTACGAGCAGTTCAAGCAGCACCGAAAGCCCATGCCGGATGAGGACTGGAAAGCCTTTGCGACGGTGTACCGGGACGTGATGGAGAGCGACTATGCGCGCTAAGTCCGGTATGTTTCGCCAGCGCGGATAGCCCCCGCCCACTGGGAGGGCCGGGGCGAATGAATCAGCGAGGTCTGCCTAGAGGTCCAGCCAAGTGTTCAAGGCTTGTCGACGTGCTTCACAGCCGGGTATCCAGCGCATGAGGGCCCTGGGTCAGCTGCTCCTTGAGGAACTCGATGCAGAGTTTCACCTTGGCCGATCCCGAAGCCCGCGCGGCGGTCACGGCCCAGACATCGGCGGCCTGCTGGTAGGCCGGTAGCACGCGCACCAGTTTGCCGGCGCGGATGCTCGGGGCCACATCCCAAACCGAGGCCATGATCACGCCGTGACCCTCGTGGGCCCATTGGCGCACCACATCGCTGTGGTTGGAGGCCATCGGGCCGGTGACCTTCACGGTTTCCTCGCCATTGGGGCCGGACAGGCGCCACACGCCAAAGCCCAGTTCGCGCTCGCGAAACAGCAGGCAGTCGTGCTGGGCCAGGTCAGCCAGGCTGCGCGGATGGCCGCGCTGCGCCAGGTAGGACGGGGCGGCGCAGAGCATGCGGTGGCTTTCGGCGATCTTGTGGGCGATCAGGTGCGGCTCGTGGACTTCACCCACCCGCAGGTCGATGTCGACGTTCTCACCGATCAGGTCAACCCGCCGATCCAGCAGTTCCAGCCAGACCTCCAGCCCGGGATGGCGTTGGCGCAACAGTGACAGCACCGGCGACACGTAGTCCCGCCCCAGGCGCAGGCTGGTGGCGATGCGCAGCACACCGCGCGGCTCGCCCTTCAGGCCGGACAGGGCCTCCACCATGCCCTCCACGTTTTCGAGGATCGTCTGTGCCCAGGCGAAGGCGGCCTCGCCATCGGCAGTGATGTTCACCCGCCGTGTGGTGCGGTTGAACAGCTTGACCCCAAGGGACTCCTCCAGCATGGCGATGCGCTTGCTGACGTGGGCGGGAGAGATGCCCAGCTCGGTCGCACCGGCGATGAAACTGGAGCGCCGCGCGACGGTGCAGAACAGCAAGAGGTCGCGCAGGAAGGGATCATTATTCGCTAAAAGCGCATTCTGATTTTTCATGGCGGCGGATTATAGATGGATTAGTGAATATTAGTCTTTCGATCGACCCTTCCACCACAGGAACAGATCGAACGACATGAGCATCCTCCGCATTGCCATTGCTGGCGCCGGCCTCATTGGCCAGCGCCACCTTGAACTCATCCAGGCCAACCCCTCCTGCGAACTGGCAGCCCTGGTCGACCCCGCGACCGCGGCCCGGGACGTCGCCCAGCGTGCCGGCGTGTCGCTGTTCCCGTCGCTGGAGGCGCTGTTCGAATCGGATCGGCCGGACGGCATCATTCTTGCGACCCCCAACCAGTTGCACGTCGAGCAGGCGCTGGTGTGCCTTCAGGCCGGCGTTGCTGCACTGATCGAGAAACCCGTGGCCCATACGCTGGAAGAGGGCGAGCGGCTGCTGGCCGCATCCCGTGATTCGAAGGTCCCCCTGTTGGTGGGCCATCACCGCGCCCACAGCCCGATTCTCCAACGCGCGCGGGAGATCATCCGCGAAGGCCGCCTGGGGAGCCTGGTAGCGGTGATGGGCAGCGCGCTCTTCTACAAGCCGGAAGACTACTTCGATGCTGCACCCTGGCGGCGCAAGGCTGGTGGTGGGCCGGTGTTGATCAACCTGATCCACGAGGTCGGCAACCTGCGCTCGCTGTGCGGCGAGATCGTCGCCGTGCAAGCCCTGGCTTCCAGCGCCACGCGCGGTTTCCCGGTAGAGGACACGGTGTCAATCAGCCTGCGTTTCGCCAACGGAGCCCTGGGCAGCTTCTTGCTTTCCGACACGGCGGCCTCCGCTCGAAGCTGGGAACAGACCTCCCGGGAGAACCGCGACTACCCCAGCTATGACGATGAAGACTGCTACCTGATCGCCGGAACCAGTGGCTCCCTCGCCGTGCCCACCATGCGCCTGAAGCGCTACGACCAACCAGAAGGCCATTCCTGGTGGAAGCCCTTCACCTGCGAGGTGGCCGACCTACAGCGCGAAGACCCGCTGGCGCGGCAGCTCGAACATTTCTGCCAGGTCATTCGCGGGGAGGCAGAACCACTGGTAAGCGCGCGCGACGGTCTGCAGAACCTGCGGGTGGTGGACGCCATCGGCCGGGCCGCACGGGACGGCGGAACCGTGGTGGTCGTGTCGGGGTGATTTCAATCGCTATGTCTGCGTTAGCTGTTGCGAGAGATTTATCCACGGGCCAAGAGCCTACAGGCAATGCAGCTGCCTACAGCACTTAATGCAGAAACAGCGAATGATTTCGCCCCTGCAGGGCCTGCCATTCCCGGTAGGCGCCCTTCATGCACCGCGCACAAGGCCGATACCCGGCCGCCTGTGCCGTGGCTGCATCAAGGAAGAACACCCGCGCCGATACATACCCGCCACGCGCAATGGCGCGCAGGGCAGTGGGGCAGTCGAGGCGGCCGTAGATTCGTGTCTGGCGATGCCCGCCCAGTGTGCCGGGCAGCGGGCTCGTGTACGGCTTTTCGTCCACCCCCAGCAGGGTCCAGCGTTTCACCCTTCGGCCTCGCGCTCCAGCAGGCGGCGCTTGCGCTCCACGCCCCAGCGGTAGCCGGAGAGGTTGCCGTCGCTGCGTACCACTCGGTGGCACGGGATGGCCACGGCGATGCTATTGGCCGCGCAGGCCTGGGCCACGGCACGCACGGCGCGGGGCGAGCCGATGCGCTCGGCAATCTCCGCATAGCTGGCGGTGCTGCCAGGCGGGATTTCCCGCAGCGCCTGCCAGACCCGCTCCTGAAAGGCTGTGCCGCGTACATCCAGCGGCAGGTCCAGGCCCAGTTGCGGCGCTTCGATGAAGCCAATGACTTTGGCCACCAGTTGCTCGAAGTCGCTGTCGCCACCGATCAGCCGAGCGCGGGGAAACTTGTCCTGCAGGTCGCGCAGCAGGGCGTCCGGGTCATCACCGAGGAGAATGGCGCATACGCCAACGCCGCTCTGCGCCACCAGGAAGGAGCCCAGGGAACATTCGCCCAGCGCGAAGCGGATCTCATTGTTGACGCCGCCGGCACGGTAGTCGGCGGGCTTCATGCCCAGCACCTGGGCGGAGTCGGCGTAGAAGCGGCTGTTGGAGTTGAAGCCGGCGTCGTAGATCACCTCGGTCACCGAGGTGCCAGCGCCCAATTGGTCGCGCACCTTGCGGGCTCGGCGAGCGCGGGCATAAGCCTTGGGGGTGACGCCTGTGACCGCTTTGAACACCCGGTGGAAGTGCGAGGCGCTCATGCCAACCGACTCGGCCAAGGCCTCCAGCCCTGGCGCCTCCTCGGCGCTTTCGATCTGCCGGCAGGCGGCCGATACCAGCGCCGCGTGCTGCGCGGCAACGCTGGTCATGTCCGCAGCGGCGCGGCGGCTGGGACGGTAGCCGGCGGCTTCAGCCGCTTCCGCGCTGTCGAAGAATTCCACATTCTCCGGACGCGGCAGGCGGGTGGGGCTGCTGGGGCGGCAGTAAATGCCGGTGGTTTTCACCGCATAGACGAACTGCCGGTCGGCGGCCGGGTCGCGGGCCTGCACGGCGGTCCAGCGGGGGTCCTGTTCGATGGCAGTCCTGGCAGAGGGCTTCATGGCGCTATCCGCTTGCTGTTCGGTCATGGCAGAGAGTATGCCGGCAGGATACCGCCGGCATCCCGACTCTTGCTGTCGAATTCAGCGGCGCGAATACACCTTGAACAGTGTCTGGTCCAGTTCGCTTGGGGCGCCGAAGTAGCGGGTATAAAGCGGCACGATGGCACCGGAGCGATAGAGCTGGCTCAGCGCCGTATCCACCTGCAGGCGGAAGTCCTCGTCGCCGCGGGCCATGGCCATGGATACCGGCTCGAACTCGAAGCGGCGGTCCAGCACCATCAGGTTGGTGTTGGCTGTGTCCCGTGCCACCAGGCTGCGCAGGATCATCTGGTTGGAGAAGAATGCGTCCACTTTGCCGCTGGCTACGTGCTCCACACCCTCGGCCGGACTGGCCACGGTCTCCAGGGTGATCTGTACCTTCAGCAGGCGCAGCCTCTCCTGCGCCCACTCTTCCACCAGCGTCCCGCCTTGCACCGCGAAGCGGTGGGCCGCAAGGCCGCGATTGAGCGTGGCACGCCAGGTGGGACCGGTCTGTTCCGCTTCGCCCTTGAGCACTTTGACCAGCGACAGCGGGGCGTTCTTGCGCAGCACCACGCCAATGCCAGCTGTGTACACCGGCAGTGAGAAGGCCAGGTTCTGCCGACGCTTCAAGGTTTCCACCATGGGGCTGCAGAGCAGGTCCACGCCCGCTTCCTGAACGACGTCCAGGGCCTTGTCCGGCGCCAGGGGCACGAAGCGCACCTTCAGTGTGGCCAGGCCAGGAAGGGTACGCAGTTGCTCGGCGACTTTCTGGCACAGGTCGATGGCGTAGCCGGAAGCGCCTTCGCCCTCGGCCGAGGAGAACGGCGGCTGGTCCGGCAAGTAGCCGAGGGTGAGGGTGCCGCTGGCACGGATGCGGTCCAGGGTCTGGGCCGGCGCCAGTGACGGCAGCAGCAGCGCCGCTATCAGGGGCAGCCAGAGCATTGCTTTCCGGTTCATGCCTTGTCCTCCAGACCGAGGGCGCGAGCCTGCGCGGCGCGCTCTTCGAGGAAGCGGTCGGCGATGTAGCCGAACATCAGGTAGCCCACGGCGGTGACGATCATGCCGCCGAACACCGCTTCCGTCCCCGAGGCGTAGAGCGCATAGAAGCTGTAGGCCATCGCGATAAGCAGCACCACCACGTTGCGGTGGTGCGGGAATCCCGTCACGCCAGCCTTCTGCATGATGACCAGCAGCGCCGAAAGCGAGGTGATGTAGGGAATGATGTTCGTCACGGCTGCCAGGTTCACCAGCTTGCCGAACTGCTCCGAGGCATTGGGCGAGATGGTGGAAATCGCCATGCCGCTCTGCAGAACGGCATTGGCGATCAGTCCGGCGATAGGGGCGCCCAGCAGCGTGACCTTGGCAAACAGCGCTGGAAACATCTTCTGGTCGGCGGTGACCTTGGCGGTCTGCGCCAGGGTGAACTGCCAGCCCAGCAGCGAGCCGACACAGGCCATCACCGCCAGGCCCATGATCAGGTCACCCACCAACGGGTTGAACATCTTCGCGTAGACGAAGGCGAAGGGCGCGCTGGAGTTGGCCAGTTCGGGGTTGGGCACGATGCCCATGATCACCGATGTGGAGAGCACGTAGACCACCGCCGCGCCCAGCGTGCCCATCAGACAGGCCAGCGGCACGTTGCGCTTGGGGTTCTCCACAGCATCGGAGTTCTGCGCCGCGGACTCCATGCCGAGGAACGCCCAGAGGGTCAGCGGAATGCTCTGGGTGATGGCATCGTTGGTGGCGATGTCGTTGGGGTTCCAGGCCGCCGCGAAGATGTTGGCGTCGAACCAGAACCAGCCGATCACTGACAGCCCCGCCACCGGGATGATCACCCCCCAGACCGTGATCGAACCGATATGACCGGTGATTTTCGGCCCGCCGAAGTTGGCCAGGGTGGTCAGCCAGATCAGCCCCACCGCGCCGATGAACAGCGGGATGGCGCCGGAACCCAGCCAGGGGAAGAAGGGTGTCAGGTAGCCCACGGCGGAAATGGCGATGGCCACGTTGCCGATGGCCAGCGAGAGGAAGTACAGGTAGGAACAGAGGAAGAAGGCCGACTTGCCGTGGGCTTCCTCCGTGTACGCCGACATCCCGCCTGAACGGGCGCAAAAGATCCCGCACTGGGCGAAGCAGTAAGCGATGGCCATGGAGCCTATCGCCGTGACGATCCAGGATAGCAGGGAGATCGCCCCCAACTGGGCCATGCTGGAGGGCAGCATGATGATGCCGGAGCCCATCATGTTCACCGCCACCAGGGTGGTGAGTGCAGTCAGGCTCATTTTCTTGCCGGAGGCGGCCATGTCTGGCTCCTTGCTGGAAAGGCGTATCCAGAACGATAGGCTGCTCCCGGCATAGTTGCTGACGGGCAGGGAGTAGAATTCACTTTCTCGCACTCTTTCGCCCCGAGTCACCCATGCCCCTGAAGCCCGAAGACCTCGCCAGCATCACCGCCATCACCCTCGACGACTACAATCGCAACGCCGAAGACTTCCGCGAGGGCACTCGCGATCACGACGTGAGCCAGAACATCGAGGCGATGCTGCGGCATATCCGGGGCTGCGCGCCATTCACCATCCTCGACTTCGGCTGCGGCCCCGGCCGCGACCTGCAATCCTTCACCCGTCTGGGGCATTGCGCCGTCGGCCTGGACGGCGCGGAAAGCTTCGTTGCCATGGCTCGTGCCGACTCCGGTTGCGAAGTCTGGCACCAAGACTTCCTCGCCCTCGACCTGCCCGCCGAGCGCTTCGACGGCATCTTCGCCAACGCCAGCCTGTTTCACGTCCCGCGCCAGGAACTGCCCCGCGTCCTGCGCCAACTGCACGCCACGCTGAAACCCGGCGGCGTGCTCTTCAGCTCCAACCCGCGCGGGCAGAACGACGAAGGCTGGAACGGCAGCCGCTACGGCGCCTGGCACGACTACGAAAGCTGGAAAGCCCTGCTGGAAGCGGCCGGCTTCGAAGCCGTGGAGCACTACTACCGTCCGAGCGGCCTGCCACGGGAGCAGCAGCCCTGGTTGGCGAGTGTGTGGCGCAAGATCGCTCGGTAGGGGCTCGCAATCGTAGGTTGCGGCTGAGCTCCGCGAAGCCCAACGTTACGGTCACGTCCACGCGTTGGGCTTCGTTCCTCTGCCCAACCTACGGCAGGCCACTGGCCTGCTTGGCGAATGAATTGGCCCCCACAGTGAGCCCTGTCAGGCTCGAATAGAGACTTCAACCTTTGCGCGGCATTTCCTTCGGCAGGTCTTTCCCCGCTTCGGGCACCTTGGGGTGGGTCAGGGCCTGGCGGACTTTCTCGTAATCGTCGTAGGGCAGGCCGGCGCGGCTGAGCATTTCCAGGGCGAACTGCTTCACCTCGGCGTCGGTGTAGGGGCGTTGCTCGGGTTCGGGTTGGCTGGCGCACCCGGTGAGGATCAGTGCCATTACGGCCAGCGCAAGGATGTGTGCGTGTTTCATGGGGTGGCCCTGAGCGGTGTGTGGTTCAGAGCGCGCAGGCTAACAATGGCCGGGGAGGGGGAAAAATCATCCCCACCGATAATGACTATTTCGTTACTCGCAAGTATGTCGGTTGCGGCTAATTACTTAGGGAGCTAACATTTTCCGCTTCGCTTCCCAAGGCGTACCGGTAGGCCCTTCACCTGCACCGTGTGCAGAGCGGGACGCCATCGAACGTCAAGACGCGGATGCCGCCGCAGCGGCCAACCGCGCGTTGCTGATCTGACCTTGCCCCTTGTTGGAACTGCCTTGCATGAATGCCCCGAATCCCCTGGATGACCCCAAGCCCGCCTGCCCGCCGGAAGAACTGCTGATCGATGCCGAGGTCGACGACGAACCCCAGCCCCAGGCGCTGCGCGGCAGCGCCTTGCTGCTACTGGTCGGGCTGGTGATGGTGGCGCTGAACCTGCGCCCGGCGCTCTCCAGCCTGGCGCCGATGCTGAACATGGTGCGCGACGCCACCGGTCTTTCGGCCAGCGGCGCGGGCCTCCTGACCACCTTGCCGGTGCTCTGCCTCGGCCTGTTTGCGCCACTGGCGCCCCTGCTGGCACGACGCCTGGGCAGCGAGCGTACGGTGCTGCTGATCCTCCTCACCCTGGCCAGCGGCATCGTGTTGCGCAGCCTGTTCCCGGTCGCCGGGCTGTTTTTCGGCAGCCTGGTGGCGGGGGCGAGCATCGGCGTTATCGGCGTGCTGTTGCCGGGCATCGTCAAGCGCGACTTCCCGCATATCGCCGGGCTGATGACCGGGGTCTACACCATGGCCCTGTGCCTGGGCGCGGCACTGGCTGCAGGCGCCACGGTGCCGCTGGCGGAGCTGATGGACCACGCCTGGCAACCGGCGCTGGCCTTCTGGGCGCTGCCGGCGATCCTCGCCGCGCTGATCTGGCTGCCCCAGGCGCGCCAGGGCCAACACGCCCATCGACAGGCCTACAAGGTGACGGGCCTGTGGCGCGACCCGCTAGCCTGGCAAGTGACGCTCTACATGGGCCTGCAATCGTCCCTGGCCTACATCGTCTTCGGCTGGCTGCCGTCGATCCTGACCGACCGGGGACTCTCTGCGGTGGAGGCAGGGCTGGTGCTGTCGGGCTCGGTGATGACGCAACTGATCAGCGCCCTTGGCGCCCCCTGGCTGGCTACCCGTGGCCGCGACCAGCGCCTGGCCGTGGTACTGGTGATGGGCCTGACCCTGGCCGGTTTGCTGGGCTTGCTCTATGCGCCGCTCACTGGAATCTGGGGGTGGGCCGTGGTGCTCGGCCTGGGTCAGGGCGGCACCTTCAGCATCGCCCTGGCGCTGATCGTGCTGCGCTCGCGGGATGCCCACGTGGCCGCCAACCTCTCCGGCATGGCTCAGGGCGTGGGTTACACCCTGGCTGCAATGGGCCCGCTAATGGTGGGGGTGGTGCATGACCTGACCCACGGCTGGAGCGCGGTAGGGATCATCTTCGTCGTCATCAGCCTGGCGGCTACCGCATTCGGCCTCGGCGCCGGGCGCAACCTGTATGTAGCCGCCCGCAGCGAGCATCTCTGAGGCTCGGACCCATTACATAGGATGTGGTAGAGCGAAGCGAAACCCATCAGCGTCGGGGCCGCCAGTTGGCGTTGAACTGCTCCGCCAGCTTCTGCTGGCGGAAGCGCTCGACGATGAAGTCGATGAATACGCGGGTCTTGGCCGGAAGCAGCTTCTGCGCGCTGAAGTAAAGCGACAGGCTGCCGGTATCCACGTACCAGTCCGGCAGTACGCGTTCCAACGCGCCGCGCTTGAGGTGGGGCAGGGCGTGTACCGTACTGACCAGTGTGACGCCCAGCCCCTGCATGGCCGCATGGCAGGCGGCCTCCGGGTCGGTCATGGTCATGCGCAGCTTCAGTTCGAACGTCGCCTGGCGGTCGTCGCGGGTACGCAACGGCCAGCTGCGCACGCGCCCGGTCTGGGGCGAGCGGATGAGGATGCCGTCGTGCCGGGCGAGGTCTTCCGGTGATTCGATGGCCGGGCTGCGCGCCAGGTAATCCTTGGACGCCAGCAGCACGCGGTGGGCCGGTCCCAACTGGCGGGCGATCACCCCGGGAGGCAGCTCGAAGCCACCGCCGATGGCGGCATCGAAGCCTTCACCGATCAGGTCTACGGGGCGATTGTCGAACTGCCAGTCGGGGACGATGGCCGGGTAGCGGGCGAGGAAGTCGGCGAGGTGCGGCAGGATGTAGTCGCGGCCAAATGCGACGCCCATGCTCACCTTGAGGGTGCCCGCCGGCTGGCCCTGGCTGCTGGCGAGGTTCGCCACCGCGCCCTGGATGCTCGCCAACCCGCCACTCACTTCCGCCAGAAAGCGCTCGCCGGCCTCGGTCAGGGTCAGGCGCCGGGTGCTGCGCAGGAACAGCCGAACGCCGAGGTTGGACTCCAGTCGAGCCACATTCTTGCCCACCGCGGCGGGGGTCAAGCCCAGGCGCCGCGCGGCCTCGGCAAAGCTGCCAGCCTCGGCGGCGCGCACGAAGCACTCGATGCTGCTGAGGGTTTCCATGGGCTCTCCATAAACCATTGGTATCGACTGAATATAGCGATTGCCGGCTTATCGGTTGCGAATCGGAGATCAATACTGGGGCCGTACTCAACCACACCCCCCTAGTTCCAGGAGATCCCCAATGAGCAACCACAAATCCCTCGAAGGCAAAGTCGCATTCATCCAGGGCGGTTCCCGCGGCATCGGTGCCGCGACTGCCAAGCGTCTGGCCAAGGAAGGCGCCGCTGTCGCCCTGACCTACGTTGCATCCGCCAGCAGCGCACTTGAAGTGGTCCAGGCCATCGAAGCCGACGGTGGCCGCGCCATCGCCATCAAGGCGGACAGCCGCGACGAGCAGGCCATCCGCGCTGCCATCCGCCACACGGTGGAAACTTACGGCCGCCTCGACATCCTGGTGAACAACGCTGGCGTGCTGGCCGTGGCGCCCATTGAGGAGTTCAGCATCGACGACCTGGATCGGACGCTGGACGTCAACGTCCGCAGTGTGGTGATCGCCAGCCAGGAAGCTGCCCGCGTGATGGGTGAGGGCGGTCGCATCATTACCATCGGCAGCACCAATGCCGAGCGCATGCCGTTTGCCGGCGGCTCGGTGTACGCCTTGAGCAAGGCGGCGGTGGCTGGTTTCACCAAAGGCCTGGCCCGTGACCTCGGCCCGCGCGGCATCACAGTCAACAACGTGCAGCCGGGCCCGGTGGACACCGAGATGAACCCCGACCACGGCGAGTTCGCCGAGTCCCTGAAGCAGATCATGGCCCTGCCGCGCTATGGCCAGGCCGAGGAGATCGCCAGCTTCGTGGCCTACCTGGCCGGCCCGGAGGCGGGATACATCACCGGCGCCAACCTGATGATCGACGGTGGCTTCTCGGCCTGATCGAGCCCCCCGTCCATGTAGGAGCGAGCTTGCTCGCGAATGAACCCGTGCGAATCCGTTCGCGAGCAAGCTCGCTCCTACAGTAGATCGGTCAGGCGTTTGCGCAGGGCTTCATCCGCTTCCCGCCCCCGCCCGGCCTGGAGGTTGTCCAGCATGTGGCGGGGGTTGCCCGTTCCGGGGATCACGCAGGTTACTGCCGGGTGGCTCAGGCAGAACTTCAGCAAGAGTTGCGGCCAGCTGCTGCAGTCGTAGTCGGCGGCCCATTCAGGTAGGGGTTGCTGCAAGAGGTTGCGCAGCAGGTTGCCGCCTCCGAAGGGGCGATTGACCAGCACCGCCACGCCGCGCTCCTGCGCCAGGGGCAGGATGCGCGCTTCGGCGTCGCGGTCGTTGAGGGCGTAGTTGATCTGCAGGAAGTCCAGCTTCTCGGCGCGCAGCACCTTTTCCAGTTCGCCATACGCGCTGGAGGTGTAGTGGGTGACGCCCAGGTAGCGGATTCGGCCTTCCTCCTTCCATTGCCGCAGCGTTGTCAGGTGCTCCTTCCAGTCCACCAGGTTGTGTACTTGCATCAGGTCGATGCGCTGGCGCTGCAGCAGGCGCATGGAGTGTTGCATCTGCTTCACGCCGCCCTGACGCCCCTGGGTCCAGACCTTGGTGGCGACGAACGCATGCTCATGGGCCTTCAGCTCGTTCAGCAAGCCGCCGATCACTTCTTCCGCCTGGCCGTACATGGGCGAGCTGTCGATCACCGAGCCGCCGGCCGCGAAGAGCGCTTCCAGTACCTTGCGACAGTCGGCCCAGGCCTCGCTGGCATCATGTGAGATGTCGAAGCCCCGGTAGGTGCCGACGCCGATCACGGGCAACTGTTCGCCGCTGGAAGGGATGGCGCGACGGCGTAATGGATGCGGCTCCACGTCGGCGCCGAGGCTGAATGGGCTCATGGCCAGAAGTGCCGTACCCGCGCTGAGGCGGAGGAATTCGGCGCGGGTGATACCGGTTCTCATGGCTTGGCCTCCTGTGGGCTTGCCGAGGATTCAGTGTGCTCGTGCCGCACGCCCAGGCGCCAGCCCAGTACGGACCAGACCAGGGCTACGCCTGCGCCAACCAGCGCCACCGTGGCGGCAGCAAGGCCGATGCCGATGAGCAGCGTGTTGAGCCAGGCGCTGAGGGCGTCGCCTCCGCGATAGACCACGGTGTCGATGAAGTTCTTCGCCCGATATTTTTGCTGGGCGCCGAGCGGTACGAAGAGCATTTCCCGCCCCGGCCGAATGAAGGCGTACTCGCCCACCCGACGCAGCACCATTACGCCGGCCAACACGGCGAATTGCGGCAGCAACGCCAGGGCGAGAAAGCCCAGGGCGACCAGCAGCGGCACCACTGCCAACAAGGCGCCAACGCCGAATCGCTGGGCCACGCGTCCGGCGACGAGCAGTTGGCAGATCAGGGATAGCGCCTGCACGCTGAAGTCGATCAGGGCGAATACGCGGACCTGTTGTCGACTGTCCGGGAACAGTGCTGCCACCAGCCGCGCCTGCTCGAAGTAGAGAAACGTGCTGGTGCAGGACAGCAGCAGGACGAAGGCGCAAATGCCCAGCAAATAGGGAGAGCCCAGCACCAGGCTGATACCAGAGAAGGGATTGCCGGGCACCGGGCGCTCCGGCGGTTCACTTTCTGCGCCGGGCCTTCCTGCCCCACCAATGCCGCGCCAGCTCATCAGGAAGCGACGCAGGGCCAGGGTCGGCAGCAGGAGCAGGGCGGCCAGGACCAGCAGCCCGGCCGTGCCCACCTGGCTCACCAGCAGGCCACCCAGCAGGGGGCCGATCAACCCGCCGCTGCTGGCGCCCGCGGCGATGGCGGGGAATAGCCGCTTGGATTGGCGACGGTCGAACACATCCGCCAGCAGGCTCCAGGCCACCGACACCACGAACAGGTTGTAGACCGACAGCCAGACGTAGAACGCCCGCGCCGCCCACAGGGGATCGGGTGTACGCCAGAGAAACCAGGCAAAGCCCAGCAGGTTGCTGGCGAAGAACAGGTAGACGCAGTCGAGGAACACCCTTCGCGGTACCCGCGCGTTCAACCAGCCATAGGCCGGCACCGTCAGCAGCATGACGACGAAGGTGGCGCTGAACAGCCATTGCAGGTTGGCGACGCCGCCGGCGATGCCCATGGTTTCGCGCACCGGCCGCAGCATGAAGTAGCCGCCGAACAGACACAGAAGCAGGGCGAAGGCGGCCAGGGCCGGGGCCAGTTCACCGGCCCTGGCGTGGATGGCGCGGTGCAGCAGGGACATGGCGGAGGTTCGTGTGGGGTGGTCTGGTGGTTTTAGACCATGGACGGGCGGGATTCTTCTGTAGGGGCGAATGAATTTGCCCCTACAAGTTCGTATCGCCCCGCAACCGTGTCTACAACCCGTACTTCTTCACCTTGTCGAACAGTGTGGTCTTGGCCATGCCCAAGGCAATGCAGGCCTGGCTGAGGTTGCCACCGTGGCGTTCGAGGGCGGCGCTGAGCAGGGATTTCTCGAAGGCTTCCACCGCTTCTGCAAAGCGGGGATCGTTGCCGTCCGGGGTCTGGCTGCTCTTCTTGAACACCGGCAGCCCGAGGGCAAAGCGTTCGGCGACGTTGCGCAGTTCGCGCACGTTGCCCGGCCAGTCGTGGGCCATCAGCGCCGAAACGGTGGCGTTGTCCAGCTCGGGGACAGCGCGGTCGAATCGCAGGGAAGAGAGCTGCAGGAAGTGCTCGAACAGCAGCAGGATGTCTTCGCGACGCTCACGCAGTGGCGGCAGTTCCAGGGTGACCACGTTCAGTCGGTAATACAGGTCGCTGCGGAAGCGACCGGCCTTGCCTTCCTCGTCCAGGTCGAACTTGGTGGCGGCGATGACGCGGCAGTCCACCGGGATCGACTGGTTGGAACCCAGGCGCTCCAGGGTCTGTTCCTGCAGGACGCGGAGGAACTTGATCTGCAGGTTGATCGGCATGCTCTCGATCTCGTCGAGGAACAGGGTGCCCTGGTGGGCATGCTCGATCTTGCCGATGCGGCGTTTGCCAGCGCCGGTGAAGGCGTGGGCTTCGTGGCCGAAGATTTCGCTGTCGAAGAGGTTTTCCGGCAAGCCGCCGCAATTGAGGGCGACGAACTGTTTGGTCTGGCGCCGGCTGTAGTCGTGCAGGCAGCGGGCGACCAGCTCCTTGCCGGTACCGGTTTCGCCTTCGATCAGCACATTGGCCGAGGTGTCGGCGACATTGGCGATCAGTTCGCGCAGGGCCTGGATGGCCGGCGAGCGGCCGATGATGCGTTGCTCCAGGGAGTGCCGGCCGGCCAACTGGCGACGCAGGTCCGTCACTTCCCGGGCAAGGGCGCGTTGCTCCAGGGCGCGGCGCGCGACGTCCACCAGGCGCTCGGGGGAGAAGGGTTTCTCCATGAAATCGTAGGCGCCGTCACGCATCGCTTGCACCGCCATGGAGATGTCGCCATGGCCGGTAATGAGGACCACTGGCAGGCTGCGGTCGCGACTCTTCAGGCGTTCGAGCAGGGTCAGGCCATCCATGCCGGGCAGGCGGATGTCGCTGATGACGATGCCGGCGAAGTCCTCGCCGATCTTCTGCAGGGCTTGCTCGGCGCTGCTGACGCCGATGCTGGGAATGTCCTCCAGGGCCAGGGCCTGCTGGCAACCCATCAGTACGTGGGGGTCGTCTTCGACGATGAGAACGCTGAGCAGCTCGGTCATGGGGCGGGGCTCGCGGGGGATTTTTCAGGGCTTTCCATGCGTGGCAGGCAGAGCTCGAAGGCGGTGCCGCCCGTATCCGGGTGGTGCGCCGCCAGGCTGCCGCCGGCGGCGGTGGCGAGACTGGCGGAGAGGGTCAGGCCCAGGCCCAGGCCGTGTTCGCCGGGCTTGGTGGTGAAGAACGGTTCGAACAGGTGAACGCGGTTGGCCGGGTCGATGCCGGGGCCGTTGTCGCGCACCTGAAGCCGGTATTTGTCGCCATCGATCTGGCCGCTAAGCCAGAGTTGGCAATCGGATTGGCCGCTCATTGCGTCCAGGGCGTTGGCGATGAGGTTGACCAGGATCTGTTCCAGGCGGGTCTGGTCGATGGCGAGCAACTCGTCGGCAAAGTCCCGGTGCAGGGTCAGCGGCGTGCGCTCCAGACGGGTTTGCAGGAGGAACAGTGCGGCATCCACCGCCTTGCCCAGGCGTGCCTGGCCGTGGTCGTCGGAACGCCGGGCGAAGGCGCGCAGGCTGGCAGTGATGCGGCCCATGCGGTCGACCAGTTCGTTGATCGCCGCCAGGTTGGTGCTGGCGGTGTCCAGGGCGCCGCGGGCCAGGAAGCGCACGGTGTTGCCGGAGAGGGTACGCAGGGCCGCGAGCGGCTGGTTGAGCTCGTGGGCGATGCTGGTGGACATTTGCCCGATGACCGCCAGTTTGCCGGCCTGGACCAGTCCGTCCTGTGCTTTGCGCAGGTTGTCCTCGGTCTGCTTGCGTTCGCGGATCTCCGCCAGCAGCCGGCTGTTGCTGGCGCGCAGGTCCTGGGTGCGTTCGGCGATCTTGCGTTCCAGTTCGTTGTTGGCCGCCAGCAATGCTTCACGAGCGGCCAGCCGGGTCGCGATGACCTTGCGCCGCTCGTTCCAGGCGATGAGCAGGAAGGCCAGCAGGGCGAACCCGACGGCGGCGAGCATGCCCTGGATCACCGCTTCGCGGCGCAAGTCGGCGAGTGGGGAGAGCAGGGTGAAGTGCCAGGGCGTGTCGTTGAGGGTGCGGGTCTGGGCCAGGTAGGCGACTTCGCCCTCCGCCTCACCTTGGGGGCCGCTGGCGGCGAAGCTGATGGCTTCCAGGCCCTCGCCCAGCACCTGGCGGCTGCGTGGTTCCCATTCGTTCAGCGCCCACCAGTAGTACTGCAGGCTGCGCGCCAGGCGTTCCTTGTCTTCGGCCGAAAGCGGGCGCACGGCCTTCATGCGCAGGGCCGGGTCGCTGGACAGGATGATGATGCCGTTCTCGTCACTGACGAAGGCTTGCAGGCGGGCCTTTTCCCAACGCTCCTGCAGGGCTTCCAGCTTCACCTTGACCACGGCGACGCCAATGATTCGGCCCTGGTAGCGCAGACCGTGGGCCAGGTAGTAACCGGCCTCGCCCGTGGTGCTGCCGATGCCGTAGAAGCGACCGGGGCGGCCTTGTACGGCCTCCTGGAAGTAGGCCCGGAAGGCCAGGTCTTCGCCCAGGTAGCTGTCGCTGTCGCGCCAGTTGCTGGTGGCCAGTACGCGGCCACTGGTGTCCAGCAGGTAGATGGCGCGGGCGCCGCTGCGGCGATTCAGGCCTTCGAGGTAGTCGTTGACCAGATTGCGCCGATAGGGCGTGGGGTTGAGCAGCAGGTGGCTGACGCTGGACTCCAGCTCCAGCAGGCTGGGCAGGTAGGTGTAGCGGTTGATCTCGCTTTCCACGGCGCGGGCGTGGAGCTCCAGCTGGCGCTCGCCGTTATCCCGCAGATGACGGATGCCCGACTCCTCGCTGAGGTGATAGCCGACGTAGCCGAAGCCCAGCATGCACAGGAGCAGCAGCAGGAACAGCAGGGAGTGGCGAAGCAGGCGCGGTTTCACGGTCAATGCAGGCGGTACGGCGCGGAGGCTGGCGGTAGGGCATTGCATCATAGTCATCCGGGCCGTTCCAGTCGCCGCGGGGCGCCGAGCGGTGGGGGGAACCGTAGGAGCCCCCGTTCTGGGGGCAAAAAT